>JASLPZ010000359.1:0-6980 GCA_030744725.1 Pirellulaceae bacterium | reverse complement strand
CTGATCCAACCACCAATCACGCAACAGCAAGACCGGCCAAGCCGCCAAAGTGGTACGCGCCCAAACCGCCATCGACATGCTCTTTGGCACGTCCAAGGATCAATCAGTCAATTCATCGGTGATGCATCTGTCGTGACTGGGCGCATGGCATTTATTTCGTGCGGAACGCTGGCCGGCATCGTGATTCTGGAATTCAGCCTGTCTCTACTGTAGTGTCTTCGTCTTGCTCACCTGGTTGGTAGTGAATGGCGAGCCACACCGTTGAGTTGTTTGGGTCGGTCCATTCGACACGATGTCGCTGACGCGCCGGAATGTTGATGTGATCGCCTGGCTGCATCTCGTAGACTTGTTCTGGTTTCTCGAACCTCAGTCGGGCGGCTCCCGCCAACAACACGACCCATTCGTCAGTCGATTGATCGTACCACTCGTCTGGTGGCGTCGTGTGCCCATTGGAGACAATTCGTTCTACCCGAAATTTACCTCCTTGCAGAAGGTCTTCGAACTGTTCATGCCGTTTATTGAGTGGCAAGTTCGCCAGCAGATTATTCATCGAGCTCACCAGCGGAGGACGGAATCTGTACGACACTTGAATCAACGCTTGCCACGTTTGCACGAGACAAAGATCAAAAACGAAATTGAAACTGGCTAGCTGAGTACATCCGCCATGGCTGAGAGTTTTTCGTCTCCCAGGTAGCCATAACGATTGAACCACACGCCATAGGGACTAGCGTCACGCGCGACTTGCAATCGTCTCCGAAAATCCTCGATGGGACCGTAACCGTGCGCCAGTGTGTAGACCGGTGTATCGCCTGCCGCGGCTTGCGCCACTTCGATTTTTCGCAACTGAGCGCGCAGGCCGCCTGGATGAGGTTCGTCAGGCTCCGGATAACGCCACGATGCCGGATCCAACGGATCGCCCGGATCTGCAAGGTCGAGCAAACGGATGATCGCAGCCAGCAGGCGTTGGGGATCGAGCCCTGGATTGGCGGCACTGAGCTGATCGGCATAAAAGCGGACCATCATTCCCCAATGCATGCCATACAGTTTGACGCAAAAACCCTGACTGTGACCGGAGGCGCGTCCGAAATCGAAACCGGATGCTAGAGTCCAAGGCGGTGGAAACGCATTGGGGACCATCGCCAGATGTTTTCCGCAGGCCTCGGTCATGGCACCGCGAAAACGCGCCAGGGTTCGGTCGACCAACATCGTTTTGAATTCCAGCCAAGCGCGAACGTCAGCTTCTGGGCCGATCAGCCAAGTCCCATCTGCTGGCGAGCTCGCTGCGTCGAGACAACAATTCAGATCGTCGTTCGTCAGGCCACCATGCAATCGCGTGTAGAGCGACCTTGCGGCGCTCTTCATAGCCTCGAAGTTCACACCCAACGCGGTGGCCGCATCGCGGGCATGTTCGCCAAAGTCATAGAACCAGTCGTCCAACAGGTATGGCGGGTACTCGGGCCAGTCATAGCGAATACCGTCAAGGCTCGGATAGCGACGGCAGAGGTCGCGTGTGAGGGCGACAGCGTAGTCGATCACATGTGGACTAGCCAAGCTGCCATTGTTGGCGACACGACGTTTGGGAATTCGACCATCTGGCAGTCGCGGACGGTCATCTTCTTGTGGTCCGCCGAACTGCACTCGATATCCCGGCGGGATCGCCGCTTGAAACTGGAAAAAGACCCGCATATCGCGGCCCTGCGCTGCAGCGATGAAATCGTCGATGATATGACCGTCTCGCCGCGTCAGTTCGTCGGGCTCAGTCGGTTGATAACGCAGCCCGTCGTACAGCGACCTGTCGGGTTCGAAACTGGGCGAAGTCCGCACCCACAATTCCCGCTGTCCCCATAAGGCTCGATCCAATAGCCGTACCGAACCGGCACCCGCATCGATTGGCGGTTCACGACTGCCCGTTTCTTCGTCTGCCAAAGCCATCACATAGGGCGACGTGGTCACGGCATTGACGCCAGCCGCCTGCAAACGGTCGAGCACGGCCTCGATCGATTCGTACTGAAGGTATTCCGGTAAGACCGTGACGCCGATCAGTTTCGTGGTCTTCGATTCGTCCATTTTTTTTCGCATCCTGGGTTAGGCGCTGCCAAGTATCCCTGTCGCGACATGGGCTGGCAAGCTGGCCGTCCGGATTTCCGTGGCAATTGTAGCGATCTTTGCGATCCGTCGGTCGCGGGGCGGTTTGCTGATCCAATCGATTCCACGTTTGCAAGAGAATTGGCCCTAGGGCGAGTCGCACGGACGCGTAGTGTGCGCGACGTCTTGTCTCTAAGTCCGATGTGACGAAAAGCCCGCTACACTTACGCCGAATACATCCTGAACCCCTTGAGGCGAAGGACGCGAAACATAGAATAGATGCTCAGCGTTTATGGCACAGAGAATCGAGGTAGTTCGACAAGCCAATTTGTTGGCTGTCGCTCACTGACGAAGGAGTACGACCACATGCCAGGACCGATTGTTAGATCTGGCCCAAGCAAGAAGTTCACAGAACAATGGGACAGCGTTTTCGGAAAGAAGACCGAAAAACAGGCTGCGGGCAAGACGACCAAGAAGAAAGTGGCAAAGAAAAAGAAGTAGGCCAAAATGGGGCGCGATTTGCGTCAGCCTCGCCGCTCGGCCCAACCTCATTTGCAGCCAGACGATGCGATCAGCGACGACGCATCGTCTGGCTTTTTCTATTCCTCGGATTTCCAGAGGCAAATTGGGCCATTGCCGAACAGAGCTCGTTCCGACATTAGTCTCTTCATGGTCGGCAACTTCGTGAAACGTCACGTCGTGACGGCAATCTTCTTCGGCTGGATAGCGGGGACCTTTGGCGCGATGACCGTTAGCACGCCATGCTCATATTTGGCTTCGATGTTTTCCGTATCGACTTCTTTGCCAAGAGCAATCACACGACGAAACTCACCATGGGTTTGTTCGACGCGATGAAAAGTCTTGCCCTTTTCCTCTTCGACCTGCTTCCGTTCGCCGGATATGTATAAGTGACCGTCACGAAACTCGACATTCACTTCATCCGGTTGCAAGCCTGGAAGGTCTAGCGAGATCTCGTACTCTCTATCCGTTTCGGCGAAGTTGGCCAAAGGCGCAGCCACGCGGGACGGCTTATCACTTCGCTCGAAAGAGTCTTCGAATAACCGGTTCATTTCCTTTCGCCAATCATCAAACGACAAAGGCGACCAACGTGCAGTGTGTGACAGTTTTGTATTCATGTTTGCTCTCCCAAATTTGCAGCTCCACTCAAGATGGCAAACGTCGCACTCGTGCGACGCAAATGCCGAAAGTCAAAAACGTAGGAGTGTCTTGGATTCAAGAGGCCTCTTTCTCAACCAAAATCACCGCCCATCTTAGATTGCAAAGTCCGTGCCAAAACACAAAACGTCCAATCCAAATCCGTTTCGCTTGCACTAAACAACAGGCGGCACATCATTTACGGAGACACGCGGGTGTGCCATTGATGAGAAGGAACAACAGGAGCCAACTGTCAATTTGGCAGAACACCATCATCAAGCACGAGCGAGCGATTGGCGCACACCCAAGATCGAACTGCTATGATCGAACGTCGATCATTCGCAGCCCAGCCTTTCTGGTCGCCAGGGGCTTCCCTGGCACTATGCAAATCGTACGAGGACAGGTTTCATGCTTCGCAAAACGACCCTAGGTGTCATCAGTCTATTCTTGCCAGCGATCGCTTTGGCCATCGAACCGGTGCCCGAAAAGCTAGTCGTGCTGACATTCGATGATTCGGTGAAATCGCATTTCACGGTCGTCCGACCAATCCTCAAACGCTACAAGTTTGGTGCCACATTTTTTGTCACCGAAGGCTTCGATTTTCCCACGAACAAGACAGACTATATGACTTGGGACGAGATCGCCACGCTGCATCGCGATGGATTCGAGATCGGCAATCACACCCGCGATCATTTGGCAATTTCAGATGCAACAGTGGAACAGTTGGACGAACAGCTGACAGCGATTGCAAAGCAGTGCGAACTGCACAAGATTCCCCGACCCGTGTCGTTCGCGTACCCTGGTAACGCCACGACTCCAATGGCGTTTCCAATCTTAGCGGAACACGGCATCCGCTTTGCCCGTCGCGGTGGCGAGCCGGAATACCCCTACAAGAACGGTCAAGGATTCGCGTACGAACCTGGGCTCGATCATCCGCTTCTGCTGCCGAGTGCGGGCGACGCACGACCGGATTGGACGTTGGACGATTTCATCCAGGCCGCCAACCAGGCCAGACATGGACGCGTTGCGATCTTGCAGTTTCACGGAGTTCCGGATCGAGCCCACCCGTGGGTGCATACGGCGCCCGAACAATTTGAATCCTATATGAAATATTTGGCCGTTAACGGTTTTACAGTGATCGCCTTGCGAGATCTGGATAAGCTCGTCGATCCCGATGTGGCACCTCGTAGACACGAAGAGGTCATCAACGATCGTAAACTTGCCCTCAAACAAGAGACCTCTCGGGACAATTATCGCACACCTTCTGATGAGCAGGAACTGAAATACTGGTTGCACAACATGGCCGTAGTTCACCAATTCGCCAACTCAGAGATCAGCACCGCAACCGGTCTGACGACAGAGGAAGTGAAATCGGCGTTGCGGAGGTTTGGATTTGATTCCAGTACCGCGCCCGCAAGCGATCGCCTGACCACCCTCCCCTACCCCGGTGGCCGGCATCCGCGAATTGGATTCCGCGATGGTGCGATGCGTCCACAACGAGAAACAAAATTCAGCGTCTTTACCCCTTGGGATTCACGCAGCTACGCCGTGGTCGATGTTCCCGAAGCGATTTGGGTAAAACGAGGTGATTCGCGCGAGTTGCTCTACTTGGCCCACACGCATGTGCCAACAATGTGGAGCCGCCAGAACATCGCGCTACCGCCGATGGAATGGGAACGCCGCGACGATGGTTCGTTATGGATCGAAAGAAAGCTACCCAACGGCGTCGCTTTTGGGGCCCATGTCAAACCTCAGGCGACTCATGTCGCAATGGAACTTTGGTTGACCAACCGCACAGACGCAACGTTAAGTGGCTTGCGAGTGCAAAACTGCGTGATGTTACGCGAGGCTGTCGGCTTCAACGCGTTGGACACTGCCAACAGAGTTGAGCAAACGCCATATGCGGCCGTTCACAATGACGCGGGCAACCGCTGGATAATCACCGCATGGCAACATTGTGTGCGTCCGTGGTCAAATTCGTACTGCCCTTGTATGCATTCAGATCCGCAATTCCCTGACTGTGCACCGGGTCAAACACAGCGACTCCGCGGTTGGTTTTCGTTTTACGAAGGGACGGACATCAAAGCCGAATTCGCTCGCATTGCCGCAACCCAATGGGAATCCCAGCCGTGATTCGGATTTACACTTCCACAGTGGCGGGGTCAAACAGCAGCGGGAAAAACTGGCCACCAAGTGGCTCGCCGTCTCGAACCGGTGGCACCCCTGTTAACAATGGCTCATCGGTTACCGAGCCAACTCCGTCGCGGACAGCATTGATGATGGTCGCGCGCCGAGGCGAGTCCGTTCTGTTTTCCTTCGATCCGTGGATCATCAGCGGGTGGTGAAACGAACACTCGCCGGCTTTGAGCTCAATTGGGACAGGATTCTGGAAAAGCTCCCATTGCTCCTCGGTAAGAACGCCTTGAATCGCATTCATGTCGCCAGCAAGACCGGTAATCGGCAGCAAGTCCCACTGGTGACTACCTGGCACATAGTTCACACAACCGTTGTCGAGCGTGCTGTCATCCAGACCGATCCAGCAGGTCAAATGGGCCATCGGATGGGTCCGTGTCCAATACGAATAGTCCTGATGCCACGCCACGACGCCACCGTGCCGCGCCGGCTTGCAGAATAACTGATCATGCCAAAGGCGAACGGGACCATCCAGAAGTTGGCTGGCCGCTGTGGTAAACGCCGGATGCCACAACAAATCATGAAAACCAGGGCGCAGCCGCCAAGCCCCGAGCGAATGAAACAACACCGTATCGGGGTCCGCAGATTCGTTGGTGTGGTATTCGTACCACAGCTCGTGACCGTCATGCTGCGCATCCAACAGTTCGGTCAGTTCTGCACGAAGCTGCGCGATCTGATCTTCGGTCAGAATGCGAACACCGGCCAAGTAACCATTGAGTCGAAAGAACTCAACTTGTTCGGCGGACAGTCGAAACGGTGCCAAGTCCGTTGCGCCACGCGAACCAGAACAGAAGTCGCTCACCAGGTCGTGTTGAAGAGAGAGATCACGAGCCACGTCGGTCCAATTCCTTGTTAGTCTTCCATGACTTCGGTTTCACGTTGCTTGGCCAACTTCCCAACCTGGTCCTCGAATTTCTTGGTGAGTTCCTGGATTTCTTTCTTGGTGTCGTCGCGAAGGTCTTCGCCGATCTCTTTCTCCTTTTCGGCCTGATCAGCTGCCTTATTGGCATCACGGCGGATGTTACGAATGGCGACCCTTGCTTCCTCGGAGAGTTCTTTGATGCGCGTGACCATCTTGCGACGAACTTCGCCCGAAAGGGGCGGAATGTTGATGCGGATCAGCCGTCCGTCGCTTTGCGGATTAAATCCCAAATCACTGGCGACGATTGCTTTCTCAATTTCTTTGATCGTGCCCGCATCATAGGGACGAATTACGATCTGCGTCGGTTCCGGTGCGCCGACTGACGCCAACTGTTTGATCGGGCTCTGGGACCCGTAGACCTCCACTCGCACCGAATCGACCAAACCTGGATTCGCGCGACCCGTGCGAATCCCGGCCAGGTTCTTCTTCAGGACCCCCATTGCCTTTTCCATTCGATCTTCGGCATCCAGGAGGATATCATCCGCGGACATGGCTATTACTCCGTGAAATCCTGTGATCAATCTTTCTGTTATGGAATTCAGCTGGCAGTTTCATTCGTCAGCTTCTTCATTCGTCAGCTTCTTCATCCGTCAGCTTCTTCATCCGTCAGCTTCTTCATCCGTCA
>JASLPZ010000358.1:0-7008 GCA_030744725.1 Pirellulaceae bacterium | reverse complement strand
CTCCGCAAAGCCTCGCGCCCAGACTCTGCTTCGTCGTGCCGTCTGGCCGCTTGAAACTCGTTGAAGGCCGCGTCAATTGCGTCGTCCAACAGACGTTCAGCTAGTGTTCTCTCACGCTGATGGCGCTGTTTCGCCCGCAATACTTCGATCCGCACGATCGAGCGGCACCAAGCGAGCATGGATGTCCCTTCCTGGAACTGGTCGTACTTTTTGACGACCACGAGCATTGCCTCCTGCAAGACGTCGTCCGCCGCGGCGTAATTGCCAAGCAGCGACCGCGCGTACGCAACCAGTTCCGTGCGGCACTCCAGGGCCGCTTTCAGCACGCGATCTCTTTTGTCGTCAGAGCTATCCATTCAACTGGCAACCAGAATCTCTCAGGGGGGTGGGGGCCTGTATTATCGAGTAAGCGAGGCAACGCAGCCATGCGGGCGAGGCGCGGCAGCGTGTGAGTTTGAATAAACGTGGCCAGCCGCCGCGAATTGCGCCTCGTTTTGGAGGAACCAAGCAACAACAGTGCGGCGAGCCGGCCACGCTTAGATACCAGGGCTTCCTTGCAAACGTGGACATCGTTTCCGCGAGATTTGCCAACTTTCCTGGCCAGAATTGCAGCTCAGGCGGCTGGATCGGGCGGGCAGAAAGTGAGCCACACACCCAACGGCGTCACGCTAACGATCATACGGCGGGAGAAGGGCACCTTTACCAGTCCCGCGTCAATCGAACGACCTCTGACGAGTTTCGCTACGCCGCACGAAGTGCTTTCTAGTCGCGGCGTAGTTCCTTCACGCGAATGTTGCGGAAGGAGACAACCTGTGGTTTGCCGTCGTGCAGTTGCAGGCCGATTTTGCCTTTGCGAAGTCGCTGAGCAACGTCCTGTTTAGTTTCAGTGAAGCCGAACGGAACGCCGTTGATCCAGGCGTCGATTCGATTGTCGATGCAGCGAACGACGACCTCGTTGAAATCGCCCTGTTTCAACGCGGCCTGGATCTTTGGTTGCAGTTCCTTTTGAACATCTCGGTTCAGGATTTGACGCGGCCCGCCCTCTTCAAAGATCCAGCCCCAGCGCATGACGCCCATGTCGACTTCGTATCCGGCAATCGGATACTTGTAGCGCTGTTTGACGGTACGGACGACGATCCCGGAATTTCGCTGGCCGATGACTTTGGCTTCGATGCGGAGTTCGAAGTCGTCGAAATCCTCAACCGTGCACAGAAAGTCGTGTGCCGCCATCGACTTCCAGGACGGGTTGGTTCCGACGATCGCACCATTCTCGACGGACCAATAACGCAGGTTGCCTTCCCAGCCATCGAGCGTCTTGCCATCAAATATCATACGGAAGCCCTTTTCGCCGGCCCATTCGACGCAGCCGATCAGCAATTTGGCAAAGCCGTCGCTCTTCATTGATGCCGTATCATGCCCCAGAAGATTGTGCACGACGCGGCCATTGCCATAATGGTTGACCCACACAACCGGCTCGTCCTGTTCACGGCCGTCGAAGACGGTTGCCAGAACCTGACTACCTTCGGTGATCTGCGGCGAACGAACCAGTTTGTCGGCAGGCTGCCGAAACGATGCGATGCCCCGCGTGACCGGATGATGTTTTTGGATGGTCACGCTCAGGTCACGGGGTTGATCCGTTCTTGCGCTGCCGCGCCGTCCACCAGCGATCATTCGCCCGTACTCACGGCTCCCAGTTGAATCGTCATTGAAACCGGCCGACGCCTCGTGCAGCACGACGAGACCGGTTCCTTCTTTGACGGCGGCCGCAACGGCCTGTTGATGTGCGGGAGTCCAATCCCCTCCTGCGCCTGTCGAATTGTCTTTCAACACCAAAACGTCGTAGGCGGCCAGCTTCTCCCGATTAAGGTCGGCGGACTTTTTCTCGGTCACATGAACCCGATGGCCAGCCTTTTCCAGTGTATCTTGCAGAACGGTCGTCGATTGATCGCGGGTACCGGTCACGATCAGGGCATTGACGGCCGTCGGTTTCTCGGCACATGCCGTCGCCGTTGCAAAGGCCAAAAGAATCCATGTTGTTGTTCGCGTCCACATGATGTCGATCTCCGCTGATAATGATTCCGATGAAGCGTGTCCGCCTGGGCTCTCATTTCTTTGAACTGCTTTTACAGGCTCCAGCCGTCGCGATACCGATAATGTAAATACTGGTTGGCCTCCGGATGATTCGGGAAGGCCATCCGCTTGACGTCCCAAACCAGCTCCGTGCCCGGCATCAACGTGGCGATGTTTCCAAGGGCGGCCAGTTCGGTGAGCGGTCCCCCGTAGTCAAAGTTGGAACCGGCCGGCTCGTATCCCTTGCACGCATGAATCCAGTCACGGTGGTGGTTGTAGTTCAGCAGTCCCGTTGAGCGGACTCCCGGCCGATCCAGTCTTGGCCGTTCTCCCATGTACTCCTTCATTCGCGACTCGGGGTAGATCCGCCAGTTCCTGGCCCCGTGTGATTCGTAAACGATGTGGCCTTTCTCTCCCACGACCAGCACGCCCAATCCGGGACCACCTTCGCGACCGGGAATGGGAAGCTTGTAACGACCGCCCGTGAGTTTGTCGGAATCTGGCGGGCGGTAAAGATCACCGTCGTACCAATACAAAGTCACTGGCTTTCGAGTTCCCCGCGCTGGGAATTCGTAGCGTATCTTCGCTGAACGCGGAAACACCTTGCTGTGTATTTTCGGATCATAGCCCTTCGCTTCCGCGACGATTGACGTCGGAGCGTCAAGCCGCAGCGCCCAGAAAACGGGATCGACGAGGTGACACAAATAGTCTCCCAGCACCCCTGAGCCGAACTGTCGCCATCCACGCCATCCACCGGGATGGTACATCGGGTGGAAATCGCGAAACGGGGCGGGACCAAGCCACAGATTCCAGTCCAGGGTTTTGGGGACTTCGTGTTGCTGTTTCAACTGTGCGATTCTGCGATCAGGATCACCGCCGCCAAACCGCACCGCAGCGTGGACTTCGTGCACGTCGCCGATCGCACCGCTCCAGATGGCTTCGCAAAACTCGCGACAGGCCAGAAACGAATGGCCCTGGTTCCCCAGTTGAGTCGCCACGCGCTGCTGGCGCGCCGCCTCGGTCAGTTTGCGAATCTCATAGACGGTTCTCGCCAGAGGCTTTTCGCAATAGACGTGTTTTCCCAGCTGAATGGCCGCCATAGCAATCGCGGCGTGCGTGTGATCCGGCGTTCCAACGATCACCGCGTCGATGTTCTTTTCCTTCTCCAGCAGCTGGCGAAAATCGCGATAACGAGCTGCATCGGGAAAGTCCTTGTCGCCAATTGGACGTACAAGGATGCTGTTCGCCGCGGCGCCGTGCCGTTCCGGCGCGCGTTTTTTTCCCCTGTCCACATCGCACAGAGCCGCGATTCTGGCGCCCGCGTACTGAGACGCGCGGATGTCGTTGCCTCCCATTCCACCAACCCCGATACCAGCGACGTGAATAGTTTCGCTGGGCGACCGCAGTCCACTGCCTGCCACACAATGACGAGGGACGATGTGCGGAAATACAAACGCCGTTGAGAAGGCGGCAGTACTCTTGATCAGACCGCGTCGAGAAATGCGGTTGATTGAGTCCTTCACGATTTTGTTCCTCTTTATCGTTGCTAATTCTCGTTCCGACGTAGGACGGGCATTCGGAGGCTCAAGACATTGCCCAAGCTTCATCTCCTCGCCGGCCCCCTCCGCATGCCAGTGTCGCGGGTTGATTCCGTTCGCCATGAACAGAGTGGCAATGCGTTTCGGGGAGGCGAGTCTTTCGTCAGGTGATTTGCTTGTAGCTTCTTCGGATGCCCAAACAGGAATGGACTCCATCCAAGGAAGTGCCATCGCGACACCCATTCCACGCAGCATCGTCCGCCGCGAAGTTCGATACTGGGGATGTGGATTCGCCATAAGTGCTGCTCCGTGTTCTCGGCAGCCACGCTTTGCGTGTAGTTGCGCCCGCGTTGATTCAAGAACGGCGGGCTGGTCACTCTTCGTTCTCCCTTGAATCGATACGCAGCACATAGGTTTTGTCCGCTGCTGCTCGGCCTGGGCCGCGAGCGACCCGAATCTGCACAACGTGAATTCCGGCTTTTGCGGGAATGCCACTGAGGACACCGTTTTTTCGATCAAAACGTAAGCCGATTTGCCGAGCTCCGTTGCCGAGTCTACGAATTGCCTCCGTCAGCTCTTCTCGCTGCTGGATGGACAGGTCTTCTCGTCCAAACACACTGCGAGTCTGAAAGGCGATGTCCCAGACGGGAGACTCGGCAGTGGACTTAAACTCGACGCAGAACGGTTTTTCAACCTGGGCCACAGGCAGTGCTTTCGGACCGATGATTTCGGGTGGCGGTTCACCGCGAATGAAATCGGCGGTGATGGGACCGGATGGCTGCATTCCGGGAATGATGGCGATCGCGCGGACGGTTGTTGTTTCCTTGATGGATAGTGGCGTCTGGAAAACGGGCGATCTTGGCGTGGGTTCAGAACCGTCGATCGTGAAATGGATCGTCGCGCGCGGTGAAGAGGCGACAAGTGAGACGGTCGTCGCCCGGGCAAAGATTCGGCGATTGGGGCGAGCTTCAGGGGGCACGGCGCGAGTTAGCTCAGTTTTCAAATGGGTTTCGAGGAACTCGAACATTCGATCTTTGAGAGAAATCCTGGCCCTTCGGTCACGGGACATGACGATCTGATTCAGGTTCGGGACGTGCCAATTTGGTTTGCCACGCGTCTGTTCTTCGCTGAGTTCTACCTCGACAAGCGGAATGCCTGCGGCGCGGAAGGCGTCGTGGCTCATCCCTTTCTCTACGCCAAGTCCAACATAGGTCGCAACAATGGGATCGTCTGGAGTGAGGCGACCATCGGTGTGATGGAAATCCGCGACGATCGCGTTGATCCGACTGTTGAACGTGTCGTGAGTGGGTTCCACGGCATCGAACGGAACCATCATTCTCGGGAAACTTTTGGGTCGCCTCTTGGTCTTCTCGCTGAATGGCTGATTGAGAAAATCTGCAAGACGGACGGAGCGAATGCTGCGGGTTCCGATATCGTCAACCGTCGACATCGCGCTTGAACTGGCGAGCCAGCCACCCGCCGAGAATCCCCAAGCGCCAATTCGGTCGGGGTCAATTCGAAGTTTATTCGCGTTGGCTCGTAGCCAGCGTACCAGTGTCTTGAAATCTCGCTGCACTTGCGGATGAATGTTCAGGCCCTTGATGTACCCAACATTCACAGCCACGTATCCACGCTCGATCGCAGCTTCGCATAGGCTGTGGAATTCGATCGAATCCTTATTCCCCGCCATGTAGCCGCCGCCATGAATGACCAGCAAGCAGGGAAACGGGCCTTCGCCAAGCGGGACGTGGATGTTCACCCGCGCCGAGTGATTGGCCTTATCTGGCTCGGCGTAAGCGACATCACGGTCTGCTGGTAGATAGGGGACATCGAGGTAATTCTCTGAAGCGCCCGCTGCCGGTTTCGCCGGATGGTCGGCAACACTCGTGGTTGCAAAAAGCGATAAGAAGCAAAGTGTGAGGAGCAGATTGCTTTTCATGTCAAACTCGGAAATCCGTTTTCGTTTACCTCGCACCAGGTTTCGCTTTCTGTTTCCCCTTCGTGGGTCCCCAACCCTTTATTCCATATTCAAACAGCGGGTCGCCAAGATCGCGAGGCGGTGGCTCACCCTTACCGATTGCCGCTGCAATTCTTGCCATCTCCTCTTTGGTGCAGCCGAGATCAAAGGGCAGATCCTCACGTTGGGCTTTGACCTGTTCCATGGAACGGGGGATCTGGACACGCAGCACACCCGTTGGTTCGTATTCCCCCGAGAGGATCTCTGGCCAGCCGCCACTGGTCTCGTGGTCTCCCTTGGCTCCGTGCCAGTGAGCCCCGTAGGAAACTAGAATGGCGTCCGCATGCTTGGCGACCCAGGGAATGGGAAAGGGATTCCCGCGCAACTGATAGATCGCCACGATGGGAGTACCCGTCTTGTGGATCGCTTTCAAGCGGGCAGTGCATTCGTCTTCGACGAACATGATCAAATCCTGCCCTTCATACTTGCGATGGCCGATACCGTTGTACCCCCTGACGTTGACCACAGCGATGTCATGGGTCCTGGCGAGTTCGCCTGCTCTTGCGGGTGAGAATGCGTCTGCCCAAAGAACTTTCTTACCTTTTGGAAGCGGAATCAAGTTGCCTGCATTCTTAAGCACGACCTGACATTGATGCGCTGCTTCTTTGGCAATAGCGCGATGTTCGTCACAATCAACAACTTGCTCCGCCTGTTCGGGATCGACGTAAGGATTGTCGAAGAGTCCGAGCTTGAATTTGCCCGTCAGAATTCGTCGTACTGAATCGTTGATCCGCTTTTCGTCTGTCTGCTTTGTTTTGAGCCACCTATCAAATTCTTCCTTGACCCGTCCAGTGCTGCAGCCGCCCTGGATATCCGCGTAGGGTGTTACCGCTCCCCAGTCTGCGCAGATGACTCCCTTGAAACCCAGTTCCCCTCGAAGCCATTCCTCAAGCACGATTCTGATGCGGTCACGTTTTTTCTCGATGAACTCCGGGAAAACATAATAAGGCGACATGACCGCCCAGGTGCCTGCATCGATCGCGCCTTTGAATGGCATCCAGTGCCACTTGATGGTCTCGTCGGTCGACTTCAACGGCGTGCCAGGATTGACCCCCGCGGGAGGCTTGGGGTGTCCCATAAAAGTCTGATGACCATCATGCCCACCACCGGTACATCCAATTCCGGGAAAGTGTTTTGGGCATAGTAGAGCAGAGTCCTTTCCAAGCTCGTCGCCCTGGAATCCCTTGGTGATGGCTTGGTTCAGCTTGTACGCCCATTCAGCGTCTTCACCGGGTGTGTCCGGGTTGCGAATGCCTCGGGGATCGGTGGTCAAGTCGCCGCCGCTCAACTCGACGACACGGAAAGGGTCGTTTAAATTCCCGGAAACGGTTCGGACCAGGGTATCGGTCCGTTCCCGCACCAGTCCTTGGTCGGGTCCGTAAA
>JASLPZ010000357.1:0-7025 GCA_030744725.1 Pirellulaceae bacterium | reverse complement strand
CGGAATAGAAAAGCGTAAACAAAACCCGAACGATCGCCCAGCTCAAGCAATACTAACTTTGGCGCAGCCTAGGGCCGATCCTCACCAGCTAATCCACCAGATCAAGGCCAGTAGAGATGCGACAATGACGCAACCTTTGACGCTCAGCACCCGTCGTCCGTGTGAGTCTTGGGGTTTGACCTTGGATAGCCCCCGCCTCCACCTCTCGAACACGCTTCGGTGCTTCCCACCGACTTCGCAACCAACCAAATAGCCTGACTCATATGACATCTTCCACTGGCTTACGGCCCTTATCTCCAACACCTCGCCGTGGCCATCGTCGAGCAAGATTCTGATCGGCTGATTTGGCTCGACTGCATCGTCGGACGCAAAGCGAAGGCCCGCGGCGGAATAGTCAAGCAAAGTCGCACAAAATGGACTCGGATTACAAGCCAACTGCACCATTGTCTGCATTTTGGTATCGCTCCGAGGCCATTGGCGCCGGTCGACACCACCAGCGGTGGCGAGCCTGTCCACGTCGTCAATGATGAGTTGAGTTGCGAATGCACAACCAAAAAGCCAGGCTTCATCACCGTCACCTTGGCGAATCCACCGTACCTCTGCGTCCATGGCAAAATCAATGTCCAACTCGGTCGACTGGAATTGCAGTTCGACAGGTTCACCAAACACAAGTGGGCCCGAGGTCGATAGCTTCATGCCGCTAACCGATACGTCCAAGGGGCGGGCGTCTAAGACCTCATTTGAGTCACTCGCTGAACTGCGGCGGACGAGAATTCTCAGATCACCGGAATTCTCGGGTCTTTGGGCTGCGTCTTCGATTTCGACGCGTCCGTCTTTGCGAGCTTCTGGTTGAACTGCCGTTGTCATCACAAGCCCGTCATTTGAAGTGCCATGTCAGTATTCCAAAACGTAGATCGCTCAGGGCAGATGGGAACTGCAAGAGCCAACGAAAGCAGTTCTAAAAGGAGTACACTGTGACGATTCTATCAGTCGTGACGGCCCTGTCCGGGCAACGCGTCGACCGCGGTGACCACCTGGCGAACCTCGATATTGATGACGCTAACGTCTTTCACCCTCTACAATGGACTTACAGCTGCCACAACACACATGCACGCCCTCGACTGTCACGGTGCCGGCCCAGCAAAGCTGGGGGAATAAAAAACAAAGTTGTCAGCGATATTACGTAAACTCCGGCGGTTCGCATTGCCAAACTCTCCGAAGAAGAAAGGGCTCCGTTTGAACTGCTATTCAGCGCAAATTCCCGCCTTGGACCCGGCGGCGTATTCCTCAACCGGAGGCCGTTGATGATCGCATCAGTTCGCAGAAAAGGCAGCGGATTGCTGGTTAATGTCCAGAGGAAATGGGATCGGCGGCAAAAAAAACTCGAAAAGAGATTCTCTCCCAGCGTTGAATTAGGCACAATCATACGGCTACCATTGGGGAGCACGGTTCGCGCCTAACGAGCGTCCTGCCCAACCTACCTTGGTTCCAAGCACCCACCTAGATGCTCCACAATCAAAGGACTCTGCCGTAATGCGATAACAGTCTGCTGCAGGGATTCTTGCACTCACTTCGGTGTCTGTAAATTCACAGCCTCTCTGCGAACCTGGCGACTATTCGGCAGAACGATCAACGACAAGAAAATCCTCCGCCATCCAACGAGCCATCGGATGTACAGCAGTGAACACAAATTGAGTCGTCGCTCGTTGCTAGGAGCTGCCAGCGGCACGTTTTTGGGCTTTCAAGTTCGGCACCTGCTGGCGCTCGAAGGAACCAGCCATCCGAAAAACGCAGAGCATGTCATTCTCTTTTGGAACGGCGGCGGCATGTCGCACATCGACACCTGGGACCCTAAACCAGGACGTCCCACGCAGGGCGAATTCGAGGCGATTCAGACTTCCGCGCCGGGTGTGGAGATCTCTGAGATCTTCCCCAATCTCGCCAAGCAGATGCATCATGCTGCCTTGATCCGGTCGATCGCCGGCACACAAGGAGCGCACGAACGCGCAACATACAATCTCCAAACGAGCTACAATCAGGCGGCAAACTTGATTCACCCAGGTTTGGGCTCGGTGGTGGCGCATGAGAAGGATGGACTGGACGACCTGCCCGCCTATGTCACGGTCAGTGGACAGGCACCGTGTTCGACCTACCTTGGACAAAGCTGCGAAGCCTATTTTGTCGGCAACCCAGGTGAACGCGATCTGTCTCTCGCTTTTCCAGAAGGTATTCTGCGTGAGCGAGGCAACAAGCGTCTGGAACCGTTGACCCGATTCAACTGTCGATTTGCCACCAACAGGAACGATGGAAAACTCGCAGCGACGGCAACGTCCATCGACGATGGCGTGCGTCTGATGCGCAGCCCGGCACTCAAGGCATTCGACTTGGATAGAGTTCCCGCGTCGACCTTAAACCGTTATGGCGACACGCCTTTTGGGCGTGGTGCCATCCTGGCGAAACAGCTGGTTGAAACGGGCGTGCGGTTTGTTCAGGTGAATCGCGGCGGCTTTGATACCCACAGCAACAATTTCCCAGCCATGCGAAACCACGGCAGCGTGATGGATCCGGCCTTGGCTTCGTTGGTCGAGGATCTGGCGGATACTGGTATGCTGGAAAACACGCTGGTCGTTATGCTCAGCGAATTCGGCCGAACGCCACGAATTAACGACAACGCGGGACGTGATCATTTTCCGTCGGTGTTTAGTTGTTTCATGGCTGGCGGTGGTATCCGTGGCGGAACCGTCGTCGGCTCGTCCGACAAGAACGGTGAGAAACCGGCGGAAAGACCCGTGCATGTGCCCGATCTCCACGCGACGCTCTGCCATGCCTTGGGAATCGATAGCACTAAGGAGGTCATGACACCCCTCTTGCGACCAATGAAGTTGGTGGATGGGGGGACGCCGATCGGCGAGTTGTTTGGCTAGGTCGGCAATCGACGGTTGCCAGCGTGCGTTGCACGGAGGTTTAACGCACGACAATGGTAAGAACTCGAAAGCTTGTTTCGGGTCCTTGGTTAGAATAGACAGTGATGTGCGTTGTGTTCCTCGACTTCCACCTGATCGGTGTGCCTTCATGTGTCACAAATCCATTTTGGTGTTGTTTACCTTCGTCATCTTTTCGAGCAGTTTCGTGCGCGGCGCGGCCGGCCAAGAGCCTGCGGCAGAGACTGTCCCAGTGCGTGGATCGTTGATTGAGGATCGCGCGGCGCGGAAGCTGATTGAAGCTGGTGATGCGCGATACGAAGCCGAAGAGACCAAGAAGGCGGTCGAGATCTGGCAGTCCGTGATCGAACGCTATCCACGTAGCCGCGTTCGTTTCCAAGCCCACATGCGGTTGGGAACCTACTACTTGGAACGCGACCGCGCATTTGAAAAGGCGCGCGTGCAGTTCGAGGCGGTAACGGCCGATGAGAACCGGGACGAAGAGCAGCGTGCCGAGGCCACACTGAAAATGGGCATCTGCTTCTACGAAGCTCGCAACTTCGGCAAGTGCTTCCAAGTCATGCGGGATGTGATCGAACGCTTTCCCGTCAGCGAAAACGTAAACCAGGCCTACTACTACATCGGTCTGGGGCATTTTCAGTTGCAGCATTACAGTCGCGCCATTGCGGCTCTGGAGAAAGTCGGCACGGCCCTGTCCAGCGACGATCGTCAGGTCCGCAAGGTTGAAGCGGGAAAACGACTGTTCGTGAAAATTGAAGATGCCGACCTGGCGGCGACCGTACAGGGAGAGCCAATCAAAGTCGGCTGCGAGGCGTCCAGCGGTGACGTCGAGACCGTGCTCTGCTATCCCGTCGGTCGAAACGTGCGAATCGTCTTGGGTAGTGTTATCACTCGGCTAGGTCGCCCGCAAAAGAATAATGGCACGCTGGAAGTCAAGGGGGACGACCGAGTCAAAGTGACCTATATCGACCAGCATACTGCTGACAAGCAACTGAACAGAGAAACACTGCACGAAGTCGCTGTCGTGGGCGATGCGATCGTGACTATCACCGATGGAGCTTTCAGTGAGAGCCTCCAAGGCGTGGTGCTCGGCAAGACGGTCAACGTCCAAGCCAGCGACCCGGACCGTGACCTGACCGATGGTGCCGATAAATTGTCGGCTATCTTGGAGGTGCATCGCGCCAAGACCGACGAAGAACTAGAAGCGGAAGCGATTGCCGCCTTGAACAAGGACGACACAGCACCAGACTCAGACGATGTCGATGAAGATGGCCAGCCGCGGATTGATCCGTTCAAACTGATTGACCGTGCCACGATCCAATTGAACGAAGCCGCCGTTACTCGCTCGCTTGATGGCTTGGATGAGACCAATGGGAGCGACGAAGCCATTGATGTTGAAATTGCCGCCGATGACACGGCAGAATCCGCCGCGGAATCGCCCGACGACGATTCGATTCACAGTGGCGTGTTCCGCGCCACTGTCCCTCTGGCTCGCGCCGACGAACCGATCAAGGATGACAAGATCCTCCAGGCGTTGCCCGGTGACATTGTCCGCCTGGTCTACTTGGATCAAACCAATACCACAGATAGTGTCCGCCAGGTGCAAGTCGACGCCAAGTGTATTGAAGGCAACCTGGGCGGCGTCCGCATCACGCGATCACAGATCGCCGATGGCGAATTGCGAATCAAGACACGTTTGAAGACGGCGGACGCACTGACCAATATCGGCAATCGCTACAAGGAGTTTGGTCTCAAAGACAACGCTCGCGGCAAGTATGACCAGGCCTTAGAGCTGTGCGAAGAGATCATGAACGAGGCCCGTCAACTGGGTGGCCGTTTGCTTGAAGAAACCTACGTTCAGCTGTGGCGAATTTACTTCGAAATGGATCGGCTGGAGTTGGCCGCGGCGATGGCCCAGCGACTGCAGCGCGATTTTCCGAACAGCGGCTTCGTTGATGACGCGCTCCTGCAGTTGGCCGAAGTCGCGCGCAAACAAGGCAACCTTAACCGAGCTATCGGCGTTTACTCGCGATTGGTCAACATGGAAAGTAGCCAGTTGCGGGGTGAAGCGCAGTTTGGGATCGCCGAGTGTTACAAGGAATTGGCTGAGGCCGCCACGGGCGCGCGGGCGACTCAAATCTACGATCGGGCCTTTCAAGAATACAAGAAGGTATTTGACCGCTTCCCCGACAGCGGGCGCGTGGGCGAGGCCGTCGCGCAGATGGCGAACTACTATTATCGCCAGCAAGATTATTCCCGCGCCATTGATACGTTCGAAAATGTTCTGTCCAACTATCCTGACGCCAAGTTTTTGGACGTGATTCTGTTTAATTACGGTCGCTGCCTGTATCGGATGGATCGCAAAGGGGAAGCGCGAAGGCGATTCGACCAACTGATCGGCGACTACCCGGAAAGTCCCTTGGCAGCCGATGCAAAACAGATTTCCGAAGCACTAGCCAAAGCAGGAATGTAATGCTTGTCCAACTGTTACCCACGCGCAGCACGGCTTATTCCAAAAGCAGTTCGTTCGTCTTGTGCAGCCTCGCCTCCGGCGTGATCCTGCTACTTTTGGCGATCACACCCGCCGGCGGACAAGAAACTGAAGCCGGGACGGCAGAGGCAAACGCCGCGACGGGCGATGCTGTCAGCCAGGAGGCGACACGGCTTGAAGCCGAGCTGGGCAAATATCGAGACACGACACCTGAAGCTGGTGCCGCGTTGTATCAACTGACCGAGCTCTATCACCAGCATGCGCGAGTCTTTGGGCTGGTCCGGTCCGCTCAGCGTTTTGTCGCGGCGCAGACTTCCGATCCCCGCCATGCGGCTGTGATGCTGAAACTGTTGGACGGTCTGGAATCACTTTCGCGGCATCAGCAATTCACGGTGATCGCCAGACAGTTCCTGACACGACATCCCAACGCTCCCCAGTGCGCCGACGTGCAGGAACGCCTGGCTTCGACGTTGGAACAGATGGGAGAACGTGAAGATGCCGCCGAAGTATATCGAGATCGCTGGCAACGCACGCCGAACCCCAGCGGCCGCGATTTTGGCCGGAATGCCTGCCGGCTCTTCTCCACGCTTGGAAATGCCGGCATCATACAAGGCGCTACCTTGGCCGAAGAGTTATTCGACCGTTTACCCAAAGACGAATACGCCAAGCATATCGGACTTCGCTCCTATCACGAATGGCGTCGCGCGCGACAATGGGGTCCGGCCAACGTCATTGGCAACAAGTTGATTCAGTCCAATCTTCTGAAAGACGCCGAGCAACGACGCGAGATCTTACGGACCATGGCCGAGAATTACGGCCAGCAGGGACAACATTCCAACGCCGTCGAAGTGCTCAAGAAAGTCCGCGCGATTCGAGACGATCAATGGTCGCTGTATTATCAGATCCAGAGGATGTACGATTCAGCCGCACCTGCCTCGCAAATCGAACCGTTGGTAAATCAATACGTGACGCGGCATAAGGACCGCGATGACCGAAACGAGCGCGTCGCCTTGTTAGCCATCGCGTGGAATCGTGAGAAGAATACCGAACGGGCACTGGTACTGTTTCGCCATTTGCTGTCGACCGTGCCGCAGACCCAAAGCGTCGCTTCGTACTTTGTGCAGCTCAACGGTACCGAACCCGACAGGCTCAAAGACACCGAACAGGCACTGTTGCAGGCGATTGCCAAGAAACCGAAAGATGTGTGGTATCTACGATATCAACTCGGATTCGCGCTCTATCGCGACCGGATGAAAGACGATGTCAAAGCGCGCCGAGTGTTACGGGAGTTGATCGAGCAATCACCCACCAACGATGGCAATACGTGGAACGTCATTTCCTGGCTACTTTCGACGGCACCCAACGAGAGCGAGTTCCGCGCGGATGTTGCACGGATCATCACGACTCGCCGCAATTACATTCATTGGTCGAATCTGCGCCAGTACCTGGGCAACTGGGCCAAGAACGCCCGGCGGGACAAAGCGTTAAAGGAACGCGCCAATTACGTACGTGTGGAATTAGAAAAGGCCGACAAGGATCCCGTCGTGTCGCTGGTGCTGCAAATCCGCCGCGGCCCCTATGACGCGCGCGAC
>JASLPZ010000356.1:0-7071 GCA_030744725.1 Pirellulaceae bacterium | reverse complement strand
CCCAAAGGTGTGACCGGGCTGGGCATCAAGAACTTCAGCTTGGAAAAAGACAAGCTGGACGGCAAATTCGAGGTGACAGCCAATGACAAGGCGACGCCCGGAGACCACACGGTGACCATCAAGGCGAAAGCTAAATTCAATGCTGTCGATGTTGAAACAACCACGCAACTGGTGCTCAAGGTAGTGCCGAAAGACGAACCCAAAAAAGAACAGTCCCCAAAAGCCTAATCACGCCGAGTTCGACTCGTAGTGCAAAACCAATTGATCGTTCCTTCGAAAAACAGGATGCTGACATGCGTACCAGGCACATCAACGCAACATGGATTGGCTCCGTCGTCCTCGCCGCGATCATCGGATTGATTAGCAATCCTCAACTTGGGGCGGATGATGCCAAACCGGTACCAGACGTCAAGCATGACGGCCCAGTGCATTTTGAGAAGGAGATTCTGCCCATTCTCCGTCGCAAATGCTTGGCTTGCCACAACAATACCGATGCGGAAGGTGATCTTGTTCTCGAGTCGCCACAGGCGATTCTGAAAGGAGGCGGCGAAGGTCCTTCCGTCGTCGCGGGTAAGAGCGGCGAGAGCCTCTTGCTGCAGGTCGTCACCGGGGCATCGGAACCGATAATGCCGCCAGAGGACAATGATGTGGGCGCGAAGCCGCTCACCGCTGACGAGATGGGCCTGATCAAATTGTGGATCAACGAAGGCGCTAAGGGCGAAGTGACTGGCCTGGCTGGACCGGTCAATTGGCAGCCGTTGCCGGCAGGCGTGAACCCAATCTACGCGGTGGCAATTTCTCCAGATGGGCAATTTGTGGCGGCAGGTCGAGCGAATCAGATTTTTCTCTATCATGTTCCAACAAAACGCCTGGTTGGCCGATTGACGGATCCGTCGTTGCTCAAGTCTGGCGTTTACGAGAAACCTGGCGTGGCACATTTGGATCTGGTGCAGTCGTTGCGATTTAGCCCGGATAGCCAGCTCTTAGCGTCAGGTGGTTATCGGACGACCAAGTTCTGGAAACGATCACACGACGCCCGCAAGCTGGAAATTGCAGGATTGGAAAGTCCGCCAAAATCGGTCGCCACTTCGGACGATGGGAAGTGGGTCGCGATCGGCGAAGAGAGCGGCACGATCCGCTTGATTGAATTGGCTGCGGGCAAGCTGGCCAAGACCTTTGAAGGACATTCAGCTGCAGTGACTAGTTTAGCGTTCTCTGTAGACGGTATGAAGCTCGTCTCTGGATCTCAAGACATGTCGTGTCGTTTGTGGAACGTCGCTGATGGCACAACAATTGGCACAGTCACAACACCAGCCGCCGTCAATGCAGTCGCGATGGTGACCGAAGATACGCAAATCGCCAGTGGTGGTGCCGATAGTATCATTCGCATTTGGTCACTGCCAATGCCTGCGACTCCAGCCGCCGAACCTGCCGCTAAGGCACCGGCGCCAATTAAGGAACTCAAGGGGCACGGTGGTCCAGTAACGTCTTTGGTCGCATTTGCCGAAAAGAAACTTCAACTGATCTCAGGCAGCCAGGATGCGACCGCCCGCGTGTGGGACGTGGCTGGCGGCAAACAAGTCCGTAGCATGAATCACGGCGGACCGGTCACGGCCGTAGCCGTCCGTCCGGACGGCAGCCGTTTCACTTCGGCAGGCCAGAACAACGTCGCCAAATTGTGGGATGCCGCGGGCAAACAGCTTGCCGAACTCAAGGGCGATTTCCGTAAGAAGATTCGTGTCGATGATGTTACGCGGGCGGTGAATCTGGCCAAGCGGGAGATCGACGCGACCAAGGCGGAGCTTAAAGCGGTCAATGATCGCAAAGCTGCTGAAGAAAAGAATGCAACCGCCGCAGAGGCGGCCAAGAAGAAGGCCACAGAAGAACTTGCCAAGAAAGAGGAAGAGGCGAAAAAACCGATCGCGGAAAATCAGGCGGCTGAAAAGATGTTGGCCGATGCGAAAACATTGATGACAACGTCCGAAACGGCGAAGAAGGCATCCGATGCCGATGTCGCCAAAGCCACAGAATCGATGACGAAGGCCACCGCTGCGGTAGAGGCAGCGAAGAAATCGATGGCGGACGCAGAGAAGTTGATCGCGAATGCGCTGACAGCCAAGACAAAAGCGGAGGAGGCCAAGAAGAAGGCGGAAACGGATCTCGCAAAAGCCACGGCGGATATCAAGGCCGGTGAAGCGGCAGTCAAGAAAACCAAACCCGTCGTGGATAAGGCCATCGCTGCTCGAGATGCCGCCAAGAAATCACTCGAGTCCTCCGAACGAACCGCCACACGTGCAAAGGAAGCTGTCAAGAAGGTCATCGAATCGGTTCCGGCGGCCGAGGCAGTGGTGAAGCGGGCGGAAGAAGCCCATAAGCAAGTCGAAGGCAGCCTGGAGGGCGTGAAGAAAGAGGCCACGGAAAGTGAAAAGGCGTACTATGCGATCGCCTTCTCGCCAGACGGGATGACCGTCGCCACGGGTGGCGACGATCAGACAGTTCGCACTTGGGATGCCGAGACGGGTGCCGCGATTGACACCTTTACGGGCCACGCCGGTGTAGTCCGCGGCCTCGTGTTCACCCCCAGCCTCGACGTACTCTCGATCGCGGACAATAAGTCGGCGTATTTGTGGGACACCAATCCAGAGTGGACGCTGGCTCGAACCATTGGGACGGTCGATTCCACGGAACAGCTGGCCGATCGTGTGACTGCTTTGGACTTTAGCCCTGACGGCCAACTGCTGGCGACCGGCAGCGGCGAACCGTCTCGAAATGGCGAAATGAAGATCTGGAATGTGGCAGACGGGAAGCTGGTTCGAGAGATCAAAGAGCCACATAGTGATACGATTTTTGGCTTGGAGTTTTCGCCTGATGGTAAGCAAATTGCCAGTTGTGGCGCGGATCGATTTGCCAAGATCTTTGACCTTGAAACGGGAAAGTTCGTTCGATCCTTCGAAGGGCACACCCACCACGTCTTGGGTGTCAGCTGGCGAGCCGATGGTCGTCGCCTGGTCACCAGTGGTGCAGACAATGTCATCAAGGTCTGGGACATCAAGACGGGTGATCAGAAGCGGACGATTAGCGGATTCGGGAAGGAAGTGACGTCGATCCGCTTCGTCGCTGACGGCGACAATGTGCTGGCATCCAGTGGAGACAAGACCGTTCAAATGAAGAACGCCGAGAGCGGTGGAAGTGTCCGAAGCTTCCCCGGCGCTGCTGACTTCATGTACGCGGTCAGCGCCAGTGCGAGTGGCAAAGTGATTGCTGCAGGTGGCCAGGACAGCGTACTACGTGTCTGGGGTGACGATGGCAAGACGCTGGCCAATTTTGAAAAGCCCGCCGAACCAGATTCAGGTGCCGAATAGGGATATGAGTCTCCTTCACAGTGTGCGTGGTTGGGACTGTGCGGGTTCTGCCGGTGATCAACTCGTTTCGCCTCCACCAACGGGCAATCACAAGACGGCTTCTGCGGGTTCTCCCAGCAATTCCGCCTGAGTCGTGCTGTGCGGGTTTTTTCGTGCCCCGCGACGAACCTCGTGCTCAGGCGGTTGTGCGTCGATCAAAATGATGATGACGTTTCCGCGCGATCGACTCGTCGGAGTCGCAATGCGGCTGCGATGGCGTGCGGTTGGAGAGTCGTGATTCACGGAGGAGCCCACGGTGCGAATGCCGATTGTTTTGCCCTGCGCGACCATATTCGCATTGCTGGTTGCCACATCAGTGGTTCAGGCGCAGATTCCCGGCTACGCAGGTTTTTATGAGCCGGAGCCGTACTTGTCGGTCGTTGAACCACTTCTCCCGGCCGACCCCCTCCCACTCTCCCAATTCAATCAACCTCCTGCGGCCATTGGCACATTTGTGTTTGACTTCTTGGTCTTGGATCGCAGTCACGTCGACCCTTTCAACCTGGTGACCGTTGACGGGACCGACGTGCTGGACGCCTCGGATTTCAATTTCAACGAAACCGGTGCCATCCGCTTCAGCGCCACGATTCCCAGCCCTTGTGGCGTCAATTTGCAGTTTTCCTATTTGGGGTCCCATGAATTCTCCGCCCGAGAGACATTTTCTGGCGGAGTCGTCCAGGACCAGTTCTTCGGTACCTTTGGAACACAAACACAACTCGAGATGACGTACGAAGCTCCGTTGGATTCCTTCGAGCTCAACCTTCGAGCCCGTCAATGGGAACGGTTCTCACCAATGGCAGGCGTTCGATGGGTGACACTCGATGAATCATCGACGCAGCTGGATATTCCCAACAATCTCGCCTTCTGGGGGCACTCGAAGAACACGATGGTAGGTGTTCAGTTTGGCGGTGAGTGGCTTATGGGTCGCATTGGGCTCTGGCGATTTGAATCCGTCTTGAAAGCGGGTGTCTACTACAACGACATGAACATCGAGGCGACGACTGACTTAACATATTTCAACCGAAAGTTCCGCACGACGTCGTTTCTGGGCGAATTGAGCGCAATGGCTGTCTACGAATTCACTCCCTACATGAGTCTTCGCATCGGTTATCAGGGGCTGTGGATGGAGGGTACGGCATTGTTGTTCGACCAATATGACAACTTTCTCTACACGACTGGCAACGGGTCCGTCGACCTGGGCAACGTGAATTTTCAGGGTGGATACGTTGGATTTGACGTAACCTGGTAGGAACAGATCGCAGGCAAAGGACCCAATGACGAGTCACCTCAGAACAACAGCGACCTGCGCAAGTCTGCTCGTGCTGTTCGGTAGTGCGGCGCTGGGTCAGCCCTATCCGAAGACCGTCAACGGTCTAGACCTGCACCAATTCGCATCGAGCCATCCCGCGTCGCCTGCCTACGGCGCTTCGCTCCCGGCCGGTTCCGATCTAGACGTGTATCGCCTCTCGGCAATCAGCCACGCTGAACCTCCTACCTATTTGGCCACCACGGATGCTGGCAGACCGTACACATCGAGCGCGACAATGTTCCCTGTCGAGGATACCTGTTGCGGCTGCAACGAATATGATTGCATGTGTGGCCCGCGTTGGGTGGTTTCGGCGGACCTGCTGTGGATGTCCCGGAGCCGAGCCAATCTTCAAACGATGATTGAATCACCACTGGGCGGTCCGGTCATTTCTGAGTCGTTCAATGCACGCGAACTCATGTTCGATGCACGTGCTGGATATCGGGCCAGTTTTGGATACGATCTACTGGATGGTCGCGCCGTCGAACTAACCACCTTCAGCGTATACGACCAGCCCGCAACTGCGAATGTGGCAGACACGGACATGTTCTTCACTTTTCACAATCTCTCCCCAGCCGTAGCGACGAACGCCTACACGATCAACTATGTGTCCAACTTGCACAACGGCGAAATCAATTGGTGGCTAGGCGAGGCCTGGGGCATTCGCCCCATGGTTGGAGCCCGCTGGATTCGCATCCGCGAAGAGTTTTCCATTGTGGATACAACGGGCACGAGCTGGAACACGTTTTCCGAAATAGAGAACGACTTGGTCGGTGCACAGATCGGCTTCAAGACGCGCTTGTGGAATGGTGGCAACTGGTTTCTGGTGGAGGCTGCGTTCAAGAGCGGCATCTACGGTAACAACGTTGACTACCGGGCATCGGTGGTTGATGCCGCAGGCGTGTCACAAGGCAGCATTATCCGCAGCCCATCGGCGACATCGGTGGCGGGCGAAATCACCGTTTCGGCCGTCGTGCACTGCTGTCCTTGGCTCGCAGTCCGATTCGGCTACCACGGGTTGTGGATGTCCGAGATCGGACTCGCCCCCAACCAGGCAAACCACTCCGACATCCCGACAGGCATCGGCACGGACCATCTTGGAGCGCTGAATTACCAAGGCGGTTTCATCGGCCTGGAAGCGAACTGGTAGGCCACTAATAACGAAACCAATAACTGCCGGTCAGATCAATTCACGAATCAGACCGCGGTCTTCCAACAGGTACCGAGGCCGACCACTGAGATCCGCAAACGTCCGTTCGGGGTCAATGCCCAAGTGGCGATAGACCATCGCAAGGACGTTTTCAGGACGATACGGGGCGTCTTGAGGCACTTCGCCTTTTGGATTTGAAGCGCCAACGACTTGTCCGACGGGCAACCCGCCACCAGACAAAACAACACTCATGACACGTCCCCAATGATCGCGACCGGCACCCTTATTGACTTTGGGGGTCCGACCGAATTCGCCCATTGCCACGACAAGGACTTCCTGGTCCATGCCACGCTCGTAGAGATCGCTGACCAGCGCGCCCATCGCCTGATCGTAGGCGGGTCCCTTGTCCTTCATCCGCCGGGCGATCTGCGAATGATCGTCCCAACTGCCGACGCGCACCGAGACAAACGAGACACCGGATTCAATTAGGCGTCTCGCCAGCAAAAACTCCTGACCCGTACGATTTCGCCCATATGCGTCACGAACCTGATCAGGTTCCGATTCGATTGAAAACGCGTGCTGCGCCTTGCCTGAAGTCACGACATCAAACGCCTCCAGCGAGAATTTCCCGATCGCCTCGGAGACTCCATTCAGGTCAATCACTCGCCGCTGTTCGCCAATCTGTTCCAGCAAGTAGCGTCGGTCATTCACACGATCCGCATCCAGCCCCCGAACTAAAGTCAGGTTGTCAACCTTGAAATCCTGTCTGCTCGGATCACCGGTGACCGTAAACGGATTGAAAGCCTTGCCCAAATAGGCAGCGTCTCCATAACGCATGGTTCGCTGCAGCCCGACATAGGCGGGCACACCTTCGCTATGAGCTCCCTGCAAACGCGCCGTCACCGAACCGATGCAGGGCATTTCGTTGCCGCGATTCTGTCGGTTTCGTAAATAATATCCCGTCTGTGTCAAATGGCTCGACGTACTGTGACTGGACGAATCGTGATGCATCGAGCGAATTACGGCCAGTTTCTCCGCGATCTTGGCCTGGTGAACCATCAGTTCGCTGAACTGAACTCCAGGCAGGGCGGTGTCCACAACACCGAGTGGCCCGCGATACTCCGAAGGTGCCTTTGGCTTAGGCAACTCCCGATTAATAACATACCGTTGCTTGGTGTTTTCGATTACCCTCCCGAGACGTAGTGTGTGTTGAT
>JASLPZ010000355.1:0-7112 GCA_030744725.1 Pirellulaceae bacterium | reverse complement strand
CAAAGCTACTACTTCTATGGGCAGTACTACGCGGTTCAAGCGATGTGGCACGCGCGCGGTGTTTACTGGAAGGCCTGGTACCCGGCGATCCGCGACGTGCTTCAGCTTGTGCAGGAAGAAAACGGCTCTTGGCCCGCTTCCATTAGCCGCGAATTCGGCACGGCCATGGCTTGCCTGGTCCTGCAGATGCCACAAAACTACCTGCCGATCTTTCAACGATAGTCTGTGATTCGCCTGCCACGCATCAGGTCCCGGTTGGATGCAACGGCAGGCCTTGGAAACTCTCATGCGCTGCGGTCACTTTCACAACTTGTTTTTGTGGTTCATCGCGATCATCGTTCCGCCGATCACCGGCCCGGCGTACGGTGCGGATCCCCAAGCGGCAGGTTTGGCGGTCCCTGCCGTCGGTGAACCGTTCCACGCGCGATTGATCAAGATCGACAGCGACTGGAGGGTTACACTGGATGACCACGGACACGAGCGGATCGTATCCGCCCAAGATCTTGTCCGTTGGGGTAGCTTTCTTGAAGAGAAGTCCGCTTCCCGGGTGGTGCTCCGTGACGGCAGCATTCTAGTGGCGGACGTGCTGGATATCGACGATACGTCGATCACCGTGGAATCCGCTTTCTGGCCCACAACGAAGATTTCTCGAGAGTCTGTTGCGGGCATCGTGTTTGCGCCGCCTGCGATGATGCAGGCGCGTGATCGACTGCTGCAGATAATCGGACGGCAAAGTCGGACAAACGACCTTGCCATGCTGAGAAACGGTGACCAAATCGCTGGACGACTGACTGCGGCGCCCGAAAGCATCGAACCGGTTGACAACTTTGGGCTGCGTGCATTTGGCGTGGCGACGCGCCCCTCAGGGCCGCCAGTCAAAGTCTCAGTCGATCGCGCAGTGGCGGTATCGTTGCGAGCCAACGACAAGGGGAGAGTCCATGTGGCTGCCCAAGTCACCTGGTTGGGGTTTCAAGATGGATCACTGATGGCGGTGGATGCCGTCCATATTCGCTCCACAGATGTTCGCCTAACGTTGTCGTGTGGCGAGCGCGTGACCCTGCCTGCGGAGGACATTTGGAATGACATCCGCCTGGTGCAGCCATTGAGAACAACAATACGCTATCTTTCGGATCTCACTCCAATTGGCTACCAGCATTCGCCATTTCTTGAATTGAAACGAGCATTGGGACGCGATCGCAACGTGCTCGGCGGACAACTTCGCAGTGCCGGCGGCATTCAGTTGAAAGGCCTGGGGATGCCCACAACGTCACGCGTGGTTTACAAAGTGACCACAGTGGACCGTCGTTTTTCCGCTGAACTGGCCTTGGATGATGCCGCTGGCAATCATGGAAGCGCTGTCTATCGAGTTTTCCTGGAGCAGCGACAAGAAGCAGAAGAGGCTTCCTGGCAAGCTGCTTACACGAGCCCCGTCGTACGCGGGGGTGACGCGCCCCGCCCGATTTCGCTCGACCTCACCGGCGTGACAAAGATCGCCCTGATTGTCGACTTTGCCGACCGCGGTGACGAGCGTGATTATGCCAACTGGTTAAATGCACGGCTCCTCCCGTAGCAGCCTGTTGATGTCCGTGTAGGCCAGTAACCGTATAGGCCAGTAACCGTATAGGCCGGTAACCGTATAGGCCGGTAACAAGGAGCGTTCTAGTCGCGCAAAATGTCCCACGGAATCAACTCGCCACCACTGACGGTCGTCATTCCTTCGATGAAGTCAGGCGGTAGCGCGTCGCTAAGAAATCTGACGTCGCCATCCGCCATGAGGACGTGGGCGCCGCCTTCATGGTAACTCCCGATTTCCTTTCCGAATCCACCGTTGATCGCAAACTGCATTTTCTCGACGGTTAGATCCTCAGGCGCTAACCAACTGTGGCCAAAGATCGGAACTTCGACGACTGAAATTGTCGAAGCAGTATCGTCTCCTATCGATCCTGTCGTGCGGGCCGTGCTGCCGGGGAACATGGTGGCAGGTCCGACCACGACCATGTAGTTGGACTCTCCCAGCGACAGGGAATCCGGATCGGCGGGACAGGCGAAGACCCTGGGCATCCGGGTAGCGAGTTGTTGGTTGTGCGCACTATCCCAAGGCTGCGAAAAATCGTAGTTACCATATAAACCGTGTTCATCCAGGTAGGGCAGCAACAGAACGCGCCAGCTATGCATCGGTTTGCCGTCTGGTCCGGGAATGAACGCCGGAGGCAGCGTGCCTTGTTCTGATTCGTATGCCTGCAACGCCAGGCCAATCCGCGTCAGGTTTTGGTCGCAATTGTGGGAATGTGCCAGATTTCGAGCGATTCCAAGGGCCGGAAACAGAAAAGCGACGACTAGCCCAATCGCGGCTCCCGCCGCTAAGACAGCGCCGATGGAGACGAGAATCACGGTTTTGGCAGAAGCACCCGGTCGATGAACGATGCCGGTGACAATTTCGTTTTCCGCAAATTGCTCGTCTGGCGGAATGTAAGGCACCGTGATGCTCTTGCCGCATTTCGCGCAGAGCCCGCTTTGGCCGGCGAACTCGTCTTCAACAAGCGTCTGTTCCTGACAATAGGGGCAGGCGAATGGGATCGGCATGGCGAAATTCCTTACCGTTTGGGAACGAGGCCCTCGAGTAGATCGTTGTCATCGGCTCAAGACGTTGAAGACGGAGCTAACAGGTTTCCTTAACGATTGTAACGAATTGTCGAGCGAGCGATTCAATCCGTGTAAAGTCCCGCCGCTCGACGGCATCCGCCTCGACCAGGGAGGCACCCACTCCAAGTGCCCAGGCCCCGGCCTTCAGGAAGTCCGCGGCAGTATCTAGATTCACACCGCCAGTCGGCATCAGGCGGACTTGAGGCAGGGGCGCTTTGAGCGATTTTAAATACTTGGCACCACCCGCAGCGTCGGCCGGAAAGACCTTAATGGCGTCCGCACCAGCCTCCCATGCCTGGATAACCTCAGTTGGGGTAAGCGCACCGGGCATGACCAACTTGTCATAACGACGGCAGATCTGAATCACTTCGCGGCTGGTACTTGGCGAAACGATGAAATCGGCGCCGGCTAACATGGCAATTCGTGCAGTCGGGGCATCCAGCACGGTTCCAGCCCCCAGCAATACGCGATCGCCCAGTCGATTGGCAACCTGCTCGAGCACGCGTTCCGCCTTCGGGACGGTAAATGTGACCTCCATCACGTCAACGCCACCGGCTAGGAGTGCCTCCGCGACATCTGCCAGAATTTCGCCGCTAGGAGCTCGAATCACGGCCACAAGCTTGGCCGATGAAATACGTTCGAAATGGCTTGATTTGCTCATAAGTAAGGTGTCCGACAGATCGCTGCAAATGGGACTGATTGACGGGTTGTCCCTAAAACTCGGGCAATTCCTGTTGTCGCAACTCTACTGCTGGATGCGATTTAAGGTTTGCGTTTGAGAATTCCTGGACTCGCTGTGACCATTGTGCATAATATTCGATGTTCGCGCGTCAGCAAACCCTTGCAGCATTCGCATCGTGACTTTTGGTCTAGCCAGATGAGGGAATTCCTTCTTACACCACATGCCCAAGCGGTGATCTGGTCAACAGTCTTATTGATTGTGATCGTAACAGCCGTTTTTATCGTGGGAAGGTTGCGCGATCGCATGGATGACGACCGCCTAGAGGCAAATGACTTGCTCACGAATTTCAGAGAATTGCATCTGCAGGGTGACATTGAGGACTCGGAATTCCGAGATATTAAATCGGTGCTTGGGACGAAGCTCAAGCGAGAGTTAAACGATAAGGATCACCGGGATTAGGACCGTATTTGCGAATTCACAGTGGATTTGCAGTCGCACCGTTTGCCGGGATTAGGCCAGTCCTTTAAAACTCGCTGAATGTTAGGTGCCGATAACACAGTGCGTGCTCGAAGCCGTTGGAAAGGATTCCCAGCCTCAATGTGGTCGTGCCACATAGGCTGACACACGAGCGACACCAAGAGATCAAGACATTCGACCGCACGCGCCGAAGACCGGACGGACGGATCGGGAATCCAGAGGGAGAATCAATGGCAGGTGGAAAGGAAATCACCGGGGGTCGTCGTGGCGGAACTACAAAGAAGAACGCTTTCTGTTCGTTCTGTCGCAAGAGCTATCGCGATGTCGGTCCCTTGGTGGAAGGACCAGGCGACGTCTACATCTGTGGCGAGTGCATCGAACTATGTCAATCCATTCTGGATCAGGAACAGCGGCGGCGGGGCCAAAGCAAACAACTATTCCAGGAAATACCCACACCTCGCGAAATCGTTGCCCAACTGGACAGCTACGTGATCGACCAGGACTCGGCCAAGAAAGTCCTGGCCGTGGCCGTGCACAATCACTACAAACGACTGTCACTTGGCTGGGAAGGCAACGATGTCGAAATCGACAAGTCAAATATTTTGATGATTGGGCCCACCGGCTCTGGCAAGACGCTTTTGGCCAGAACGCTGGCCCGCGTTCTGGACGTTCCGTTCGCGATCGGCGACGCCACGACTCTGACGGAAGCTGGATATGTAGGAGAAGATGTTGAGAACCTGTTGCTCAAGCTCTTGAGCGCCGCGGATTTCGATGTGGATTCGGCGCAGCGGGGTGTCTTGTACATCGACGAGATCGACAAGATTGGCAAGACCAGTAACAACGTCTCGATTACACGAGATGTATCTGGAGAGGGAGTCCAACAGGCGCTATTGAAAATGCTGGAAGGAACCGTGGCCAACGTTCCGCCACAAGGCGGTCGCAAACATCCTGAACAACAGTACATTCAGATCGACACGACCAACATCCTCTTCATTTGCGGGGGAACTTTTGTCGGTCTGGAAAACTTCATTCAGAAACGTCTCGGGAACAGGACACTTGGATTCGGTCAGCAGTCAGGTTTCATTGCGGAATCGAACTTGGCCGAATTGCTCCCGCAAGTGACCACCGACGATGTTCTCGAATTCGGGTTGATCCCGGAATTGGTCGGCCGCTTGCCCGTGATCTCTGCACTTTCGCCGCTGAACGAAGAGGGCCTTGTTCGTGTCTTGACCGAACCCAAGAACGCCTTGGTCAAGCAATTCCAGAGCCTCTTTGAGATGGAAGAGAGTAACCTGAGTTTCACTGATGAGGCGCTGCTTGCGATCGCATGTCGAGCCCACGAAAAGGGCACCGGCGCTCGTGGCTTGCGCTCCATTATCGAAAACGTGATGTTGGACATCATGTTTGAGTTGCCAGATCAGGAAAAAGGCAGTTCCTTTGTTGTTGACAACGAGGCGCTTGACGATTCGAGCAAGTTGTTCACGATGGCTAAACCAAAAAAGAGTGCCTAGCCTGGGTAGGTTCTCCCCAACGGCAGCTGAGAAAATCCTGAAAACCTCCCAAGACTGGGTGCGACGACGATTCGTCGCGCCCTTTTTTGGTTGGCGGCCGTCGCGTCATGAGCAGGTCCCTATTGCATAGAAAAAATTCGGCACCGTGTCGTTTCAGCTGCAATTCCAACAGGCGGCGTGCCTCGCGAAGGTATCTTGTTTATGGCGTGATGGGAAAATAGAATCACCCGCTGCCATTAATTCCCACGGCAGAACCTGTCGGTTCGACCTGCATTCAATAACGAGGAGTCACGTTGTGTCCAGTGATAATCCCTATCAGCCACCGCAAGTCGCGGACCCCATTTTGAAGCCGCAGGAGCTCGACAAAAGTGGCATCTGGCGACAGGGCTCGCTGCTAGTCATGCGTAAGGATGCCGCGCTGCCCGATCGCTGTATAAAAAGCAATGTGCTAACGGATCGCAAACTCAAACGGAGCCTGAATTGGCATCACCCGGCGATCTTCTTGAGTATTCTGATCAGCATCTGCATTTATATTATCCTCGCGCTCATCCTTTCCAAGAAAGCAACCATCTACATCGGCCTCAGCGACGAGTGGTTCGCCAAGCGTGGTCGCGCCATGATGATCGGTTGGGGGTCGGTTTTGGCATCGATCGCAATGGTCATCGTTGGAGCTGCCATGGTCGACCGGAACGGTGCTTTCGGAATCCTGATCATCGCAGGCCTGGTCCTGTTTCTTTTCGGTGCGATCTACGGCCTGGTGGCCTCACGGATGGTCTCGCCGACAAAGATCGACGACGCCTACGTCTGGCTCAAGGGTGCCAACGCCGAGTATCTAGCGTCATTTCCAGTCTGGCCAGGCTAGTGAGGCTGTGCCTTAGACCGATGCGAGCTACCGCTCGGATTGGTTCGAGGCTCTCTTGGTCACGGTTGCACCGTGCGCGCGTGTTTGATAGTAGCGGGCTACACTCCGTGTGCCGTCTACCGCTACGGCACACGGAGTGCGCCTGCTTTTCTGGTTGGCGGCCGTCGCGCTGCATTAAGCAAGCCGCCGTAACACCTCGATGCCACGCTCGATAACGGCATCGGTGGCTGCATACGAGATGCGAAAGTGCGTATCGTGCCGGCTGAAGATGCTGCCGGGAATAATCAATAGGTTCTCTTCGATCACGCGAGTCACGAATTCGCTTCCGCGGCCACCAGGTGCTCTTGGAAAAGCATAAAATGCGCCTCGCGGGGTGACCAACTCGTAACGATCCGAAAGCCCATCAACCAGTAAATCGCGTTTGTGTCGATAATCCTCGACATGGCCGTCGAGCTTGACGTCCATCGCCACGGCTGCTGCCCATTGTGCGGGCTGCGGTGCGCAGACAAACGAGTATTGCTGCAGCTTGATCATCGTGTTGATGACTTCCGCCGGACCGTGTACGAAGCCAACACGCCAACCGGTCATAGCGTGACTCTTAGAGAAGCCATCAATGACAATTGTCTGGTCGTTGAAACTTGCTGGTGAGCAGAAATCGCCGTCGTAGCAGAAGTCGCGGTAAATCTCGTCGGATACCAAGGCGATTTCGTACTTCTTGGCGAGCTCAGCCAGTCCGCGTATTTCCGCTTCGGTGGCCACCACACCCGTCGGATTCGCTGGGCTGTTCAGCAAAATCATCTTGGTGCGAGGTGTAATCGCCTCATCTACCTTGTTTAGATCGATCGCAAAATCCGGATAGGTGTCGACCAACACAGGAACACCACCAACAAGCCGCACCAGCGATTCGTACATCACAAAATATGGATCGAATATGATC
>JASLPZ010000354.1:0-7222 GCA_030744725.1 Pirellulaceae bacterium | reverse complement strand
CCACGATCTCCAAATACGCCGTCCGCATTCAGCCGCAGAAAACCTGACGGTACATTTATTGCTGGGAGTTGCCTAACGCCATCGACCATGGTAACCTGGAATTGGATTCGGCCATGCGGGACGGCAGCTGTCGTTATCGAGACCTCGGTAAACAACGATCGATGGAGGAGCCGTATTGCAACCGGCGCGTGAGCGTCACCGCTCGACTCACGCCCGAGCGAGCCTCGTACGTCGTTGAAGACGAAGGGCCAGGATTCGACCCGACGTTACTGCCCGACCCAACGCATCCCGCAAACCTACTCAAATCCAGCGGTCGCGGCATCATGCTCATCCGCACGTTTATGCACGAAGTGCAGTTCAATGAGCGTGGCAATCGACTGACCATGATTCGTCGACGGAATGAAGACACGGCAACATGACTTGAAGCCGGCTCAACCAAAGCCACCCTAGCAGCCCGTTGATTTCCGCGTAGGCCGGCAACAAGGAGCGCCTGCGACACAGCTCTGGCGATGGCAATCACGCTGTTTCACGGCGTTGCCTTTCATGGCAGCGCGGCAAAGACGATCGCCACGTTTTGCCCTCCAAAACCGAAGTTATTTGAGAGCACGTGACGGCACGCCACTTCCCGGGCTTCATTGGGAACACAGTCCAGATCACATTCGGGGTCGGGGGTTTCGTAGTTGATGGTGGGCGGCACCATGCCATCGCGAATTGCCAGCGCGCAAATAACGGCCTCCAACGCGCCGCAGGCCGTGGTCAGATGACCGACCATGCTCTTGCTACTGGAGATCGGTACCTGGGAAGCACGAGTTCCAAGGCTGCGCTTGATTGCCAAGGTCTCCGCGCGATCGTTAGCAACCGTACCTGAACCATGTGCGTTGATATAGTCAATCGCCGTCGGGGAGCATTCTGCATCGGCCAGGGCAAGCTCGATGCACTGCGCTGCGCGAATCGCATCGGATCGCGGGTCGGTCACACGATAAGCATCGTGGTTTGCGGCAAACCCAGCTAGTTCGACGACGAACTCCGCGCCTCGACGCTGGGCATGTGTGAGCTCTTCGAGGATGATGATTGCAGCGCCTTCTCCTACCACGAATCCGTCTCGATCCCGGTCGAACGGCCGCGCCGCCTTGGCTGGTTCTTCATTGCACAGACTGAGAGTGGAAAGCCGATGAAAACCAGTAACGCCAAACGGATGGATCATGCTGTGGCCGCCGCCGGCAATCATCACATCCGCGTCGCCAGATTGAATCGTGCTGGCCGCACGGCCGATCGCCGCAGCGCTCGAGACACAGGCATTGGTGATGTTGCAACAGGGACCTTCGGCATTAAGTACGCCGGCGATGAAGTGGACCGCAGCGCTAGGATCGAGCACCGCGTCGATATCGCCCGGCACCGTTGCCAGATACTGCTCGACGAAACGATTGGCGTCCCAGCCATCAGCGGTCAGTGCCGCGCCTTCAGCAACAGCGAGTTGGTTAAAGTCGGGCATGATCTCGCCATTGCCCAACGAGATACCCACCAACGCCGGATCCAACGACAGATCCAGGAGGCCGGCTGCCCGAGCCGCACGCAACGCTGCTACGACGGTGAACTGCGTCTGCCGAGCGTGACGTGACAAACCGGGGACGGCGGCAACGAGTGCCTCATCACCCAGCGCCGCGACCGACCAGTCTTTGACTTCGGCTGCGATCCGTACCGGGAAGTTACTGGCGTCAAAGATTGTGATATCGCCGACGCCCGAACGACCAGTGAGTAAACTCTGCCACGCATCCTCGATCTCCACACCCAAGGGAGTGACCCAGCCCATACCAGTGATCACAACACGCCGATTGTTCACGCTTGTTTCGTCTCACTTCGTTTGTTGATGGGAATTGAACCATACAACCGGCACGATGCGGAATTCGTGCCAGAGGTTCTCCCCTCTCGAGAGATTTCCTTCGCTTCGAATGGTAAAGGGGTCGGGAGTCTTCTTGGGCCAGCGGCGTTTGCCAATCGTAAGTCGTTGCCCGAAAAAGGACTCCCGCCCCCTTTCTGGCCCACACCATTGAACGATCCTTAGTCGGGAGTATCCAGATACGGGTCTTGTCCCATCTCTCGCTGTACCTTCTTGCGCTCTTTTTCGTGATGCAGCAGCATCATGCGATCACGAAAGTGGTTCTTTTCGACTTTGCGTTGGGCACGTCGAAGCAACCTGGCAAATCCGTCGAGGTTCTGACCATCGGTCAGTTTCTCGTTAATCCGATCTGCAGCTTCGGGCCCGAGGCCCGATTTCAAGATATCGTCGTCGAGCGCCAGGTATTGTCGAAACGACCCCGGATCACCCTGACGACCACATCGTCCCACCAACTGACGATCGATGCGAGCAGCATCATGCAATTCTGTGCAGATCACGTGAAGGCCACCAATCTCCGCAACATCATCCCCTAATTTGATGTCGGTACCGCGACCGGCCATGTTCGTCGCGACTGTAATCTTGCCGTGTACGCCAGCGTGCGAGACGATTTCTGCCTCGCGTTCCACCTCGTTGGCGTTGAGCACTTCGTGTTTAAGTTCCAGCGCCTCGAGCAGCTTCGAGATAATCTCTGACTTGTCGATCGAGCGTGTACCGATCAACACGGGGCGACCGGCAGCGTGCAATTCACGCACCTCTTCGACAATCGCCTGATACTTCTCGTCGCTCGTGGCAAACACGCGGTCGCGTAAACGTTCGCGCATGGGCGGGCGGTTTGTTGGTACGGGAATCACCCGCGTCTTGTAGATCTTCAACAGCTCGCGAGCAGAGGTGCTCGCCGTACCCGTCATTCCGGCCAGATGGTGATAGCGCAGGAACAAGTCTTGAATTGTGATTCGCGCTGCTTGTCCGGTTGGTACGGTGACCTCGATGGCCTCCTTTGCTTCCAGTGCCTGGTGAATCCCATCGCGCCACTTGCGTCCTTCCGCCAGGCGACCGGTGAACTCGTCGACAATCACAATCTCGCCGTCTCGTACGACGTATTGACGATCGAGGTGAAAGTCGCGGGAGACTTTGATCGCACGTTCCGTGTATTCGTACAGGTCAATCAGCCCGACTTCCGAAAGGATGTCAGGTTTGCGAAGTGCACGCATGAGCTGCCGGCCGACGGCATTCAATTCGACTTTTTTCGTATCGTCGTCCACGTCGTAGTGTTCAAACTCCTCGAAATGGCCTGCCGCCTGTGCCGCCCATTCGTAGGTCGCAACGACCAACGCGACGGGATCGGCCCCTAGCGACCCGATAATCAACGGCGTCCGCGCTTCGTCAATGAGGATACTGTCTGCTTCATCGACAACGACAAAATGAGAACCGCGTTGGACTGGTCGATCACCGTCGCCCTCCAAACGATGTTCGCTGACTCCGCCGCCGAGGAAGTCCTCTTGGCGAAAGCCCAGCCGTCGTAGCAATAAGCGATCGCGGAGGAAATCGAATCCAAACTCCTTGGCTGTTCCATAAGTCACGTCGCAACCGTATGCCTCGCGGCGCTGCTCGGAACTGTCGGGTGTTTGCACGACACCCACGGTCAAACCCAGATGCTCGTAGATCGGTCGCATCCAATCCGCGTCGCGCGCCGCCAAGTAGTCATTCACCGTGGCTAAGTGGGCACCCTTGCCAGTCAAGGAATGTAGATAGAGGGGCAGGGTGGCAGCGAGCGTCTTGCCTTCGCCGGTCTGCATCTCTGCGATCGACGAATAAAACAACGAAATGCCACCGACAATCTGTACATCAAAGTGCCGTAAGTCCATCGTACGCCGTGCCGCTTCACGCACCAACGCATACGCTTCGGGGATCAGTTTGCCTAATGGTTCGCCGCTTTTTGCGCGATACCGCAGTGACAGGCTGCGTTTGCGCAGATCCTTGTCATCATCCTTCTTCAGGCCGGGCTCGAAGGCGTTCACTTCTTCCAGAATAACGCCCCATTTGGCGACACGTCGCTGAATGGGTCCGCTGATCATGGATTGAAGGCGTGCTAACTGACCTTGTGGAATTCTGCTGGGTGCCATCGTATTTTCTCACAAATCTCCGCTGGAAAGCCAAGTGGGACGCGATCCGCGTCAGGGATCACGCCGCTTTCGTCAACAATCTATCTACTCTAACAAGAACCGTGAATTGTGGGACACATATTGCCGTGCATTCTCTCCCCTCGCACAGACCCACGATCAATCATCCCGGATTACCAGAAAAACTACTGCATCTTCCTGCTGCCTGGCCTTAGAAAACGGCAGTAAATCGCTCCACCATCAAGATAGGGAATGCTGGCAAGTAGCAACGGTTACAGGCGGTCTAACGGCTGTGCTGATTTGATTCGAATTTCCGAAAACAACGGTCGATCATCTTCTAGGCATAGGAAGGATTATTCACAAGATGCGAGTTGTAAGCATGAAATCGAAACTAACACTTCTGACATTGATGGCTGTCGCGGTTTTCGCGGTACAACAGCGCAGCCTGGGACAGGTTGATTGGCAAACTGCCACCGGTGGACAATCGGCGGGGCGATCGAGTCTGGACGTGTCGACGAGCCCCGTCTCGCCCGACACTCAGCCAGATTCTGCAACGTACTCCGAACATGTTGGAGATTTGCAGACCGTCTCCACCTTCGTGGGTGATCAGTCGACAAACCCGTTGGAACTGGGCGAGACAGATTTCGCAAGTTTCGTGGCGGGAGTGGACAGTTCTTGCGGCAAGAACTGCGATGGCTCCTGTGGCGGGAAGGCAGTTGATTCAAGCAGCAAATGCGGAAACGGCTGCGGCTGTCCAATGTGTCGCCGCCAGCAGATTGCCAGCCGCTTATTCGTCAGCTTCGAATACTTGCATTGGTGGGACAAGGCACGTTCGATCCCACCACTTGTCACGACGGACTCTGTTGCAACACCCATCAACAATGGGGCACCCAACTTTGTACCGATCGCACTGACAAATCCGGCTGCTGGCATCAGCCCTGATTCTCGATTGTTGTTCGGTGGTGGAAATATCGGTGGCGACCTGCAAGCTGGAGTACGTCTGACTGGTGGTTTGTGGTTGGACGACGAACGCTGTCGAGGCTTTGGTGTTAAAGCGTACGGCAGCGATGGATTCTCACTGAAACGCCTCATCGCCTCCGATGGAACGCAGCCCCTGGGCTTGTCTTTCTTCAACACCGATCCGACGAACATTGGTTTCGGCGAAGACGCTCTTATCATCGCGCACAACAACTTTGGACTCAATCGAAACGGTTTCGTCAACATCACTTCTCAGAACGATTTTGTGGGGGGCGACGTGTTCTTCCGCAGCTTGCTCGATTCGGGATGCAACTACCGCTTGGATGCCCTCGTAGGTTATCAGTACTCGCGTCTAAACGATGATTTGGTGATGAGTACCACGATCAACGACATCGCCGGCGGCAACACTTTCATCTTCAACGACTTGTTCGACGTCAGCAACAGTTACAACGCGGGTTCGTTGGGGGCCCAAGCCGAACTCTATAACGGTTGCTGGACATTGAGTATGCTCGGTAAGATCAACCTGGGCAACATGCGTCAAGAGGTGACAATCGCAGGCTCAAATGGTAGCAACGGCATCGTGACCGCGGGTGGGTTATACGCACAACCCTTCACCAACATTGGTGTGCATACTCGGGACACGACGGTTTGGTCTCCCGAGGCCAACTTCAAGCTTGCCTACGCCGTAAGAGAGAACGTCTCCGTGTCCGTCGGCTATACGTTCATCTACTGGAACAAGATGGCCCTGGCCGGTGACCAGATCGATCGAAATGTCAACGCCACACAGCTATCCGGCGGCGGCCTCATCGGTCCAGGCGATCCGATGTTTGCCTTCCGCGACACCGACTACTGGATTCAGACCATCGACATCGGCGTCAATTGGCGGTATTGATACCCGCAGATCGCGGCACGCGATGAAAAAAGCCCGGCAATTCGCCGGGCTTTTTTTGGTTTGCGATTCAACTGGCCGACTAGGCCATTTCGCCAAACAGTTGGTCGACGGCCTGGGCATACATTTCGCCGGGATTGGCGGCCTGGACATCGGCCAAGTCACCTTCGCCCTCGCCTTCACTATCACCACTGGTAAAACCAAAATCAGCGGCCGAACCATTCAGGCGAATGACCTGACGTTCACCGTCTTGCCGCGTCATAAAGCGGTCCATATAAAGCCGACCAGGCCTGGCGGGATCGTGTGCTGCCAAGTTGACAGCGCGAGCATTACCAGTGCTGTTAGTGACCGTGAACGTCATCGTCAAAAGATCGACACTGGGACTCGAAAAACCCTCCCAACCAACTCCAAGGAATGCACTCCACGCCGTAGTCTCATCGTTGCTCAACAACGCGGCGCTGCGCTGGTGAGTCGAAGCCAACAAGTCGTACAAACTGATGAACGGTGTTGTCAGGCCACGCTCGCCGAAGTTGTTGTTTCGGCTATCCACGCCTCCGGCGATTGGAATCGAGATGGTGGCGCGGTCATTGCCCGCGGACGTACCTGGCGATGCAAAGCTCTCCAGGCCGTCTTTCGCATTAGCGGGTTGACTTTGTCCGAGATCGTAGTTTCCAGGTTCGAGATCTGGGAACAGGTAGTCACCATTGGGGCCAGTAGTCGCCTGAAGTGACACCGGAGTGTTGCGGAGTGTCGTTCCGGTCAGTGTCATCCTGACACCTTCGATACCAGTTTCCTCGGCTGCCTTATTCGCATCATTGTTGACATCGAGGAAAACGAACCCACCAATGTTGCTGGGCACGAAGTCGAGGACTTCGACGGCAATATTCCCGGACGCCGATAGCGGATTGTTCGCATTCGGATCGCCAGGAATGCCGCCATTGTTTCCAAGGTCATTCACCGTCGCAGCTAAAGTCCTGTTGCCATCCGTAGAGGTCCGATAGGTGACTCCGCTGAGGAGCGCCGAGTTAACGTTCGTTACCGAACCCTGGAGGGAGACTGAGTTGGTACCGTTGCCGGAGACGGATGACAAGCTCGATGTATCCAGAACAGTCAAGGCTCCGTCGCCAATCGTCAAGTCGAACTGCACGTCATCGTTGCCCGCATCGACATCACCAATCTGTAAAGGCATCGGAACTGACGAGAGGGTGTTGTCGAAATCGGTGATAAACACCTGGTTGCCCGGGACGACGATCGTCGGCCCGTCATTGATCGGTTGAACCGTGATGTCGACGGTATCATTATCCGAAAGTGGATGGGAGCCCGTCGGATCTCCAGGCG
>JASLPZ010000353.1:0-7231 GCA_030744725.1 Pirellulaceae bacterium | reverse complement strand
AGCGGTGTCCGTCGAGATTCGCTCGCGATCGCCGCCCACATCGATCGGAGTACCGTCGGTATGTCACACTGAGCTCTTGCTTTTGTGGTTGACATCATCCCTTCAATCTGCCGGAACTGGGCTGCGTTTGTTTCGGTCTGCTTGTTTCCAGTTCGGAGCTATCGTTGTTGTCACGATCGGGTGACTAACGCGTCCAGCGCCGCATTGAACGTAGCGCTGGGCCGCATCGCGCCTGTTGCCTTTTCAACATTCGGTTGATAGTAACCACCCAGGTCCATCGCGTGCCCTTGGGCGGAATTCAGTTCGTCAACAATCTTGGTTTCACTGTCCGCAAGCTCCTGGGCGAAGTCAACGAACTGGTCACGCAACTCCAGGTTCTTCGACTGCGCCGCCAATGCCTGCGCCCAGTAGAGCGCCAGGTAGAAATGACTACCTCGATTGTCGAGTTCATTCACCTTGCGAGACGGTGATTTGTTGGTGTCCAGCAACTTGCTGGTCGCCTGGTCCAACGCTTCGGCCAACACCAGCACTTTGTCGTTGCCTGTCTTGCCGCCTAGATCTTCCAGCGAAACCGACAGCGCCAGGAATTCACCCAATGAGTCCCATCGCAAATGTCCTTCTGCTTCAAACTGCTGCACGTGCTTGGGGGCCGAGCCGCCCGCGCCGGTCTCAAAAAGACCACCACCTGCGAGCAGTGGCACGATTGAAAGCATCTTTGCACTGGTGCCCAATTCGAGGATTGGGAAAAGATCGGTCAAATAGTCTCGTAGCACATTGCCTGTAACGGAAATGGTGTCTTGCCCGTCCTTGCATCGCTGACAAGTCAGGCGCGTCGCTGCCTCGGGGGCCATGATCTGAATATCGAGCCCGTCGGTATCGTGGTTGCCCAAATACAAGTTTACCTTCGCGATCAGGTTCGCATCATGGGCGCGATTCTGATTCAACCAGAAGATCGCTGGTGCGCCCGTGGCCCGAACACGACGAACGGCCAGCTTGACCCAATCACGGATCGGTGCCTCCTTCGTTTGGCACGCTCGCCAGATATCGCCTGCTTCGACGGCATGTTCGAGCAACGTTTGGCCGGATTCATCGATGACTCGGACGGTGCCCGCCTGCGGAATCTCGAACGTCTTGTCGTGTGAACCATATTCTTCGGCCTTCTGCGCCATGAGCCCCACATTCGAGACAGTGCCCATGGTGGCGACATCAAATGCACCGTGCTCTTTGCAGAACGTAATGGTCTGCTGATAAACCCCAGCGTAGCAACGATCAGGAATGATGGATTTGGTGTCGTGCAACTCGCCATCCGGTCCCCACATTTGGCCCGAAGTGCGAATCGCGGCGGGCATGGAAGCATCAATAATGACATCACTGGGCACATGCAGATTGGTGATTCCCTTGTCGGAATTGACCATGGCAAGTTTGGGTCGCTGCGCGTAGACGGCGTCAATATCGGCCTTAATGGCGCTTTGTTGATCCGCCGGAAGTGTTGCGATCTTATCTTCCAGTGCTCTGAATCCATTGTTGGGTTTGACGCCCAGTTGTTCGAACGTGGCGGCATGCTTCTCGAAGAGTTCCTGGAAGAACACGCTGACAACATGCCCAAAGATGATCGGGTCGGAAACCTTCATCATCGTTGCTTTCAAATGCACGGACAGCAACACATCCTGCAGGCGCGCGTCTTCGATTTCGCGCGTCAGGAATTCACGCAACGTGGCTTTGCTCATCACCGCAGCATCGATCACTTCGCCAGCCTGCAGCGCAATCTTATCCTTCAGCACGGTGATGTTGCCATCCTGCCCAGTCAATTCGATGCGAACTTTTCCAGCCTCGGCCATGACATGTGACTGCTCGCTGCCGAAGAAATCACCTCTGTCCATATGAGCGACGTGCGACTTTGAATCGGCGTTCCACGCGCCCATTGAATGCGGGTTCTTTCGCGCATATTCCTTCACCGGCGCCGCCACACGGCGATCCGAGTTACCTTCTCGCAACACTGGATTGACAGCGCTGCCCAGTATCTTGCCGTAGCGGGCTCTGATTGCCTTCTGGGCGTCGTTCTGCGGTTCCACTGGAAAGTCTGGTACCGCATAGCCATGGTTCTGCAGTTCCTGGATCGCTGCGTTCAATTGTGGAATTGACGCGCTGATGTTCGGCAGCTTGATGATGTTTGCATCGGGGCGCTTGACCGACTCGCCTAACTCGGACAGGGCGTCGTCTTGCCTTTGGTCATCCGTGAGATTCTCTGGGAAGTTGGCAATGATCCGCCCGGCCAGCGAGATGTCCTTCTTTTCGATCGCGACGCCTGACGAGGCCGTGAATGCTCGGATGATTGGGAGCAGTGAATACGTCGCCAGGGCAGGGGCTTCATCCGTCCCAGTGTAGATAATTTTTGAGGTTTGGGGGGGCATATCGTTTCTTGGATCTTCATAACAGGATGTTTCTTGTCCACTGAACATTCCGGCGGTTGGCAATTCCGCCGCAAGTCGCTGGTGACACATCCTACTGGACAAGTGGCATTGCGCTCAATGACGGGTCGCTCAAACGAGGAAGCTGCTCGTGAGATTATGGAATGTGACCAGATCAACGAGGGGCTCATTTTCGTCTTGGCGCGCGTTGAACCATATTAAAGGATTTTGGATACGGACCGTTATTGGATGGCACGTCAATCTGAGCGCACGATGGATCTGATGTTCGAGGATCGACAATCAGTTCAATCAGTCTTGGCTGGCGAATTGTTCGCCCAATGACTTTGCAGAGGAACCGCGAATGAACGCCAATGCACGCGAATCATCTCATACCATTAGCGCCCATTGCCCCTAGAGAGCTTGTTTCAGTTCTTCTGTACAAATGGGGCACGTGATGTGTCGCGGTGAATTCGTCCGGAATTCAACGCTTGCGTTCTTGTCCAAGCGAATCTTTCGCGAAGAACTGTAAGGAAACGCCTCGTGGGCCGTCGTTTCCCTGTTCAGCAGCCCGGGTGTGGCTCAGATCACGAAAATCAAAAGGAAGCATCAGGATATCGCAGCCCGACGGCCGCAACCAAAGTAGTAGGCACACTCCGTGTGCCGTCCGCTGCTACGGAAAACGGAGTGTGCCTGCTACTATCAAACACGCGCACATGGTGCGATAAAAAGGAGGTGCACGCTTGGTAACTGCCGCGCAGCTAACGAGGAGCAGAATGACGCAACCAGAATTCTCTCAACTGATCCCGAGGGACGAACATAATCAACGGCTTGAAGCCAACGTCCATCCGCCGGACTGGGCCAACCCGAAGCCCTCGGGCCGATACAACCTGGTCGTCATCGGGGCCGGAACTGCTGGATTGGTCGCAGCGGCCGGAGCAGCGGGTCTTGGTGCCAAGGTCGCGTTGATCGAACGCAGCTTGATGGGCGGTGATTGCCTGAATGTCGGCTGCGTGCCGTCAAAAGGAGTTATCAGCGCGGCCAGAATGGCGTCAGCGGTCAAGCGGGCGCCAGACTTTGGCATCGAGGTGCCGAATGGCGTGAGTGTTGATTTCGCCGCCGCCATGGAAAGAATGCGACGGCTGCGAGCTGGAATCAGCCCGAATGATTCGGCGTTGCGATTTCAGCAACTCGGCGTGGACGTGTACTTTGGCCAGGGCCGCTTCATCGATTCGAACTCGATCGACGTTGATGGCACGATGCTCAACTTCACGCGTGCGGTCATCGCCACAGGTGCCCGTGCCGCGGCGCCGCCAATCGCAGGCTTGGACGGTATCGACTATTTGACGAACGAATCGGTCTTCTCGTTGACAGAGTTGCCAAAACGATTTGGCGTCATCGGCGCCGGTCCCGTCGGCTGCGAAATGGCGCAATCGTTTGCGCAACTTGGAGCAGAAGTGTTTCTCGTTGAATCGGCTCACGGCATTTTGCTGCGTGAAGATCGAGAAGCCGCGGACATCGTGGAGAAGGCCATCACCCAAGACGGCGTGCGGTTGCTCTGCTGTGGACGGGATTTGAAGATCATGAATGAAGATGGAATCCATCTGACCGTTGAATCGCATGACCGAGAATACGACGAGCCCGTCGACAAACTGCTTGTTGCTGTCGGCCGAGCACCGAATGTCGAGAATCTGAATTTGGAAGCTGTCGGTGTGGATTACAATCGGAAAGGAGTCCAAGTCAACGATCGCCTGCGGACGACGAATCCACGGATCTACGCAGCGGGCGACATTTGTTCGCCATACCAATTCACACACGCCGCCGACTTCATGGCCCGCTTTGTGATTCAGAACGCACTGTTCAAAGGTCGCAAGAAATTGAGCGCCCTCACGATCCCTTGGTGCACTTACACGTCGCCTGAGATCGCCCATGTTGGTCTGTACGAACAGGAAGCTGAAGGCAAGGGCATCCTGGTCGACACGTACGAACAGCACTTGAGCGAAGTGGATCGCGCCATTCTCGAGGGTGAAGAGGACGGATTCACGAGAATTCATGTCAAAAAAGGTACTGACAAGATTGTGGGGGCGACGATTGTCGCACGTAATGCGGGTGACATGATTTCAGAGATCACCTTGGCAATGACGCATGGATTGGGGCTGTCAAAAATCGGCAGCACAATTCATCCATACCCCACGCAAGCGGAGGCAATTCGCCGATTGGGCGATCAATACAATCGCACTCGGCTCACGCCGATGGTAAAGTCAATGTTTGTCAAATGGCTGAAGTGGACCCGTTAGGAGCTTGTTGGTTTTCGCGTAGGCTGGTAACAAGGAGCGTCAGCGACGCAGTTCCAGCGATGGAAACCACTTGTTTGGACACATTGCCGGGACTTCGCTTCGCTTGTTCGCGGCCTACAACTGCTGAATACATGAAAATCAACAGGCTGTTAGGGTCCGTATCCTCGCCGGCACGCCGAACAATAGAACTGACCCACTACCATACCGGAGAGTCCTTTAGGAAATGATCTTCATTGTCGCTCTCGTCGCTGGTCTCTGTGTCGCATTTGCGAACGGTGCCAATGACAACTTCAAAGGCGTTGCCACGCTGTTTGGCAGCGGGACGACGAGTTTTCGGCGGGCCCTGCTATGGGCGACGGCGACGACATTCCTGGGTTCACTCGCGGCATTTATCCTGGCCGGAAATTTGATTAAGAGCTTCAGCGGCAAGGGGCTCGTGGACGATGCCATGGTGGCGCAACCGGCATTTGCAGCCTCAGTCGCCCTGGGTGCCGGACTGACGGTCCTGCTGGCAACACGGTTTGGAATGCCGATCTCGACAACCCACAGCCTCGTTGGCGCGCTGGTGGGAACTGGGATGATTGCCGGCACCACACTAAACGTGGCGAATCTGGGCTCGAAGTTTCTCCTGCCGTTGCTGATCAGTCCAATCTTGGCGGTCGCCGTCACGGGAGTCATCTACCCGCTTCTGCGACTGGCACGCGGTCGCCTGGGAATCACTCACGACATCTGCCTTTGTGTTGGCGACGAAACGCTTGAAGTGTTGCCGGCCGGCCATCAAGCCGTGGCAATTCAACGAGCCGAACATCTGACTGCAACCCTTGGCAATGAGGTCACCTGTCAGCGCCGCTATAAAGGGAAGGTGTGGGGGATTTCAGCGGCGGACAGCCTGGATCGATTGCACTTTCTGTCCGCGGGAATGGTCAGCTTCGCACGTGGCCTGAACGATACGCCAAAGATCGCGGCGATGCTACTCATCGCACCGTATTTCAGCGCCTCCGTCAGCCTCATCCTGGTAGGCATTGCCATTGCTGTCGGCGGACTCCTCAGTGCTCGTCGCGTGGCCGACACGATGAGCAACCGGATCACAACGATGAATCACGGACAGGGGTTCACTGCCAATGTGATCACTGGTCTGATTGTGATTGGCGCCAGCGGCTTCAGCCTGCCCGTTTCAACAACGCACGTCAGTTGTGGCTCGTTGTTTGGCATCGGCGCGGTCACCGGCCAAGCGCATCGAAGGACAATCATGACCATTCTGCTTGCCTGGTTTGTGACGCTGCCAGTGGCGGCAGCAATTGCCGCCACTTCCTATTGTCTTCTCGCATCGTGGTAGCGGGTATCTCGGCAGGCGATTTCTGCCTTAGCTGCCGTCGATCATCTGGAGGACCGTGAGTTCCAATGTTCCTCGAATGACGGCTCCGTCCTTTACGTCGGCACTTTCCAAGGTTGCCTTGCCTGCCATCACTCTCATCGTAGGGAACAGAAACCCCAGCGGACCTTCCATAAGCACGCCGCCGATGTCGACTGGTTTGCCATTTGTTGGCTGAAAACTCTCACTGGACATGCCTATTCCCAGAATAAGGTCCTTACCATTGGACTTGCGCTGGCCGATGAACACAATCGTCGGCGGCTTTGGCGTTCCCGCGGTTAACGGTGGCCATCTGCTGTGTCCCGCATACACACCGATCTTACTGAACTCGATGCGTTTGCCGTCTACTGTTAATTCGAGTTCGACCTCGCCCATGTCTTTGGGATTCTGCGGTGTCTTGTCGTACCACCTCGTCGTAAAGGACGCCGTCATCGTGCCAACTTTCCTGCCGTAGACAGGCAATTTTGCCAGCAACTTTAGTTCAACAGGCCCGTCTTCCATCTCTTTCATCAACTTCTCTCGTCGTGTTTTGATGAAAGTGCGAACCTTGGCCACCGATCCCAAGAACTGAGGATTCTTCTCGCGAACCAGATCTTTCAACATCGCTTCGATGCGATCCACTTCGGCAAGCAACTCCGTTTCATTCCAGTGTTTCTCGAGTAGTTCCATCAACGTCTGATGGTATAGCTTTTGTATCGTGGGAACACGATAAAGCCGATTCGCCATGAGCGACCTAGTGTGGACAAAACGCGGGCGAATCGTAAACGGCGGAAGCGGCATGTTCTCCGAAAACAGGGCATCAGCCCCCCAAGGGATGAAGTACAGCTTTGAATTGGCGGGATCTTGATATATGAAGAAGTTGTTTTGGTTATTCGTATAACCGTCCCAAAATCCGATCAGGCTTTCAGTTGCCCAGAACCTTACAAAAGCTTCGATGTCGACCAACTTGTCCAAGCGGTCAACATCAACCGTCTCTTGGGCAAGAATGTCCACGACTTGCCGCAACGGTTCGTATTTGGCCTGTTCGTTTTTCTTTTCGAATCTCTTGATAAACTCTTCATAGAAATCCGTGATCGTTCCTTCCCACAGTGCACCTGAGTTATCGCCGAAACCGTGCTCGAGCATCGGCGGCTTGATGGATTCGACGTTCGAGTAGA
>JASLPZ010000352.1:0-7237 GCA_030744725.1 Pirellulaceae bacterium | reverse complement strand
CGTCACTATTTTCTGCGGCGTGAGCAACCCGGCCATCATCGCCACTCCAGAATTCGCGGAAATCAACACGCTGTTAGCCCCAATACCGTTCAATGAGGTGACGTAAGTCGAAAGGTGAGGGGGTCGGGAGTCTTTTTCGGTCATCGGCTTCTGCTGATCGTAAGTCGTTATCCGAAAAAGACTCCCGACCCCTTCTTGCCGGATTGTAAGAGCAAGCCGGTGGGCTAACACTTCATCTGAATGAGACCAAATTGCCATGTGGGAAACACATTTGGCGAACCGCCGGTCATTTCTGAGCCAACTCGGCACGGGACACGGCAGTATCGCACTGACTCATCTGCTGGCTGAAGAAGGCCTGCTAGTCGCAGACGATTGGGCGAAAATGTAATGTCGACCGGTTACACGCTGGACGGCTTTCCCAGCATGGGCGCGTGGACAACTTACGCCCTCGGTTCCGAGACGCAGGATCTACTCGCCTATGTGGCGATTCCCGATCCACGTGGAACACCGCAGTCAAGCGTCAACAACTGGGGTCCTGGGTTTCTTCCTGCGGCGTTTCAAGGGGCGGACTTCAACGCTTCGACGCCCATTCGCAATCTTGCTCGACCGCGATCTGTCTCACCAGGCACAGATCGCGCAACACTCGACTTTCTGAAACAGCTCAACGAAGCCCATCTTCAGCGCTATCCAGGTGACACGCAGTTGGCGGCACGTGTGTCGAGTTACGAATTAGCGGCGCGAATGCAGGTGAGCGTCCCGGAAGTTAGCGATATGTCAGATGAACCGGCATCAGTCATGAAGTTGTACGGTGCCGACGACACCGAGAACGGCCTGAAAGCGGCGTTCGCTCGCAACTGCATCCTGGCACGGCGGCTGGTCGAGAAAGGCGTTCGCTTCGTTCAGCTGTTCAACGGCGCTTATCAGACCGGCGGCGAAGGCGTCAGCAATTGGGACGGTCACAAATCGCTGGAAACACAATACAAGAAGCACGGACCGGTGTTGGACTAACCAGTTGCGCACTACTGAAGGACTTGAAGCAACGCGGTTTGCTGGACGAAACACTGGTCGTTTGGTGTACCGAATTCGGCCGCATGCCGACGTTCCAGAAAGGGGCGTCAGCACGCGATCACAACCCCAACGGTTTCACGGTTTGGTTGGCCGGTGCCGGCGTGAAATCGCCGTTTTGTTACGGCGCAACCGACGAGTTTGGCCATAAGGCCGTGGAGGACGTGTCGACGGTGCATGATTTCCACGCCACGATCCTGCACCTGCTGGGGCTCGATCACAAACAGCTAACATTCTATCACAATGGATTGGAACGCAGATTGACTGACGTTCACGGCCACGTAATTCACGACGTCGTCACCTAGCGAGGCTGTGCCTCAGACCAACGCGAGCTATGGCTCGGTTGCGGCGACCCACTCCCCGACCAAGCTGCGGTCGGTGCCGGTCGCTAAAAACGTGACTCATTTGTAAAGAAAAATCTCACAGCCCCAACAGATTCCGCACGCCCAGACCACCGATGACGCCAACCGCGGTCACAGCTTCACGCCAGTTGATTTTTGTCTGGCCCAGGACACGATCGACAAACACGATAGGCACTTCGCCGAAACGAGCGCGCCGACGTTTTAGCAACCATAGGATTTCTTCCAGGTACGAGTAGCCGCGCGAACGAATCTGATCGACATCAAGTTGTTTCAGTGTATCGCAGCGATAGCATCGAAAGGCACCGCTGCAGTCTTTGACGGGCAGTCCCAACAGCAATCTCGCGTACGTATTCACGAGGCGGCTCATCAGACGACGATGAAACGGCCAGCCTTCGATTCCGCCACCTGGAACATATCGCGAACCGATCACGACATCGACTGTCTGTGTCGTCGAGGCGATACACGCCCGCATGGCGGGCAAATACTTTGGGTCGTGGCTGAAGTCTGCGTCCATCGTCAGAACAAGATCGTACCCTTGGTCGATTGCCTCGCGAAAGCCCGCCAGTGTCGCCGTTCCCAGTCCTAGCTTTCCGGGGCGGTGCAAACAACGAAGCCGTTGTTCCTGCTGGGCGTGTTGATCGCACCAGTCACCGGTACCATCCGGCGAATTGTCATCGATCACCAACACATCGACATCCGGTGCGACGGCCAGGATTTGTTCCACCAGACGGGCCAGGTTCTCAATTTCGTTGTAGGTCGCAACAACGACCAACGTGCGGGGTTGTGCATTCACAAGCAGTACGGAGGGATGAACCTTTTGGTGGGCAAGGTGTCTTCAGAGCGCATTCGGCGTAAGCGTAGCGGATCTTTCGTCACATAGGACTCAGGAACAAGGCGCCGCGCACGCCACACGTCCGTGCGACTCGCATTAGAGCTCATTGTACCATGCGGTAGTTGGCCGTCGTGGCCCCTCACGAACGCCGAGTGATTGAGTTATACTTGCCGCTTCCCTCCCTTCAATTTCCCGCCTTTCGACTCGTCTTATGCCTGCATTGGAGCTTAAACCGCAACGCGTCTACGGTCGAGTGTTCTGGCTCGCCTATCTGGCCAACGCGCTGACGATGATCGCCTGGAGCATTCTGGTCCGCTATGCCGACTTCGTGACTCATTTGGGTGGCGCCGAAGGGCAGCTGGGGATGATTGTCGGTGTTGGGATGGTCGGCAGTTTGGTCATGCGATTCGGTCAGGGCATTGGCATCGATCGACTCGGAGCAAGGACCATTTGGCTGTGGTCATTGGTTTTTCTCGTGCTTAGTCTGTTGGCACATTGCCTGATTCATTCGGCGACAAGTCCTGCGATTTTCCTGATCCGGATCTTGATGCAAACCAGTGTTGCTGGGATCTTTGGCGCGTCGATCACGTATATTTCCCGCCGAGTACCACCGGCGCGGATGGCGGAAATTGTAGGAACGCTGGGCACGTCCGGTTTCATTGGCATTTTGGTCGGTCCCCAAGTTGCGGACTGGATCTGTTCCGGTGATACGATCCAACGCGGCCAGCTGAACCAGCTGTTTTTGACAGCGGGATGCCTGGTCAGCGTGGCCTTTGTGGCTGCGTGGGGTGCCACCCGGGGACAAGCGATCAAGCCGATTCGACGATCACCAAACCTCTTCCTGTTAATGCGACGTTACCACCCGGGCGTCGTCATGTTGGTGGCGGCGGCCGTGGGCGCCGGTGTCTCGGTTCCCAACACATTCTTACGAATGTATGCCGCCGAGATTCAGATATCACAAATCGGGATGTTCTTTGCCACCTACGCAATCACGGCTTTTGCGGTTCGCATGTTGACGCGGCGGCAGTTCGAACGACGTGGGAATCGCGTCTGGGTGATGTGGGGTCTCGCCGCCCTGGTGTGCAGCATGTTGCTGTATCTGACGGTTCGGACAACTTGGCAATTGATGATTCCTGGCAGTATGGCGGGCGTCGCACACGCGTTGCTGTTCCCGTCAGTCTTGGCCAGTGGAAGCACGGCATTCCCTGAACGGTATCGCGGCTTGGGAACGACGTTAATGCTTGGGATGTTTGACACCGGTGCGTTGCTTGGCGCGCCCGCCGTGGGTGGCATCTTACACTTTGCTCACCGCTTCGGATTTCCGGCTTACCCGATGATGTTCTGTGGCGTGGCGTTTGCGATAACGTCAATTGCGATTATCTTTTGGTTTCGCACCAGAGCGACCGTACAATTCCGCTCGGCCCCGCGGCGTCATAAACGTGTGTCGAACGTGCCGTCGCAAACGGTGGTGGCGTGTGCGGAATCGGATACCGCCATCCCGGCAGACTATTGCGAAGCGATTGACTGATAGTATTCGATCGATGGCTTCGCACTTCTCTAACCTTGTCGCAACTGAGAGAACAGCTGCTGATACTCGACGCGATGCGCCAGTTCATCACCTGGCTGTGTGAGGATCACACCATCGTGTTTGTCTTGATCGATAACGATCATATCTCGGTCATCATTGATATTCGGACCATCGTGCACCTGCAGAAACGAGTGCTTCACCTCATCCTCGCCTGGCGAAACTGCGACCTGAGATGCGTCGTTGGACGGTTCTTCGTCAGCAGACTCTGGCCGTGAAGATTCCAACGGTGCTGTCGCAATTTCACTCGAAGGCAGCTCGTTTTCAACTGGCGTTACATGGTCCGTTTCGGATCCACCCGTGTCAACATTTTCCGTGGTTGGCTCGAACAACCAGTTGGAAAGCGACGACGTATCGACCACATGATTCGCCAGTGCCTGTTTAGCATACTCGGCGTTCGCGGCACGATCATCTGCAGCCGCTGCGATTTCTTCCGTCACCGCGACGTTTTCATTGGCCACCTCGTCGTGGTTTAGGTCATCGACAACCGCGTCGATCGATTCTTTAGCGGCATCACCCGCTTCTCTTTCGTCCACTGAATCCACTTCCACGACGGAAAGCTGAGGGCTCGGGTGCGGATCGACAATGGATGCCAACGTGCGTCCCTCTTCGCTGGACACGCGTGGGCATCCTGCAAAGACGCCGCCATCAAAGTCAGCATATCGATCAATGACAACTTCCTCCTCGTCAAAGTTCTGTCCGAAGGGATCGATGGTCTCAGGCGCATTCTCGCTTGCTGGTGTGGGGTTCCCGTTTGTTGGTGTGGGGACCACCGAGGATGGCCAGGCGTCCAATTCCGTAGCGTCGTCGGCCTCAGGTTCTTCTTCAACTGGCGCGGAGGGTTCAACGGCGTTCGCTTCCCAACCAAACTGGACGACGTTCGATTCGAAGTAACCAATCCCTGCCTCTTTCGGCCGCGACTCAGGATCAGAGTGGCCAATGGGCTCGACTTCATGAATCGACACATCTGAATCTGGTAACTCCGGATTTGATGCATCGACTCCCACCGGCGTTTCGTTTGCAGGATCTGGGAGCGTTGGCAGATCCACACCTTCAAGGACTGCGGCAGCTTCCCTATCCGTCGAGGTGGGGCTGGTGATACCTTCTGACGTGACGGCGATGGGTTCCCCATGGGGTGGGTCGACTTCGCCGCCAGTCGCTTCGCCGGAGAGAATGGAATCGGTCGCTTCAACACTTGGCTGTTCGATGCCATCGGTCGACGCGTCAAGCGGTTCGTCGAATGGCGACACTGGGGCCGCATCATCTTCATCCAACGATCCAAATTCAACGATCGACTCTCCGTCCTCGTTGGATTGCACGACTGGATCATTCCATGGACCTGGTAACTGCTGCAAGTCGGCCCATGCCTCTTCGATGCCTGCCACATCCAGTTGCTGGTAGCCACCCAAACTGGCCATCACCAAAGAGTGGTCGCACACTTGATTGATCAGACGTGGAATTCCTCCAGAAGCGCGGTGGACGGCAACGAGAGCATCATCGGTGAAGATCCCCGACGGATCGCCACCGGCCGCATTGATCTGCGCCCGGACATATTCGATGGTCTGTTCTTGGTTAAGTGGTTCCAGATAGCAGCGAGCGGCGATGCGCTGATTAAACGAGTCGAGGCGCGGATCGGCAAAAACTTCGTCCAACTGTGCGTCACCAGCGAGGACCAGGCGAACTCGCGGTTGGCCATCGCGGACCAGATTCGTGATCATTCGGATCTCGTCCAACAGTTGCAGCGGCAGCGTGTGGGCTTCATCAACAAGCAACAGCACGCCGTGGGGGCAGCTTTCGCTGGGGCGAAGAAAGTCCAGCAGCGACAATCGCAGTTCGCCCTCTTCCATGTCCCGATAGGGTAGGTCGAGTTCAAACAACACGTTCTGCAACAGGTCCTTGCGGCTTTCAATCGCGGCGCTGGCCAGATGAATGCAATGGAATACATTTTGGAAATGATGCTCTAGCATTCGCAGCAGCAGGGTCTTTCCCAGACCAGGCTGACCAACGATTAAACCGGGGCCCTCAGCCCGATCCACGATCCGAATCAGCGTCTGCCGCGATTGTTCGATAACGGCGGTTGGAAAATAATACTGTACCGCCGGTGCAGCGGGAAATGGTCGGGAGGAGAGGTCGAAGAATGATTCGTACATGGCCCCAGTCCTTGGCTGATAAGTTTGATTCAACAGGCGGCAGTTCGAGCGGATGGATGGCACAACCCGACTCTTCGTTGAAATCGGCAAACTCACACATTCGACTTAAGCCGTAGCGTCGCGATATTTGGAATCGCTGGAAATGGTCGACGCGACATGCTTGAAGTCCAGATAATCCGGGCCTCCTGGGAGACGCGAGTGCAGACAGGCGAATATTCGTCCCTATAATGGACGTGGGCTTCCCGCGCGACCATTCCACCCGTTCGTCCCAGCACGTCTACGGATCGTAACCTTGTTTCAGATAAAGATTTGCGGCATCACGTCCGTGAAGGACGCCCGATTTGCATCGCTGGCGGGTGCCGATGCGATCGGGCTGAACTTCTACGACAAGAGCCCGCGCTGCATCGATCTGGCCGCAGCCGAACAGGTGATGCCGGCGATTCCAAACACCGTGACCAAAGTCGGCGTTTTCGTGAATGCGGAAGCCGGCGAAATCACGGAAATCGCGGATCGCCTGGATTTGGATTACCTGCAACTGCATGGCGACGAGCCGCCGGAATTCCTCGGAAACTTAGTCCAATACAAGGTAATTCGTGCCTTTCGCTGTGGCGATGATGGTTTCACGCCAATCACCGCCTACCTGGAAAGTTGCCGGGGACTGGGGAGATTGCCCGACGCTGTGTTGCTGGACGCGCACCATCCCGATCAGTACGGCGGAACGGGACAGGCGATTGATTGGGGCAGCGTGACACAGAGCCGAGAAATCCTGGGAGAGATCCCACTGGTGCTGGCTGGGGGCCTGACGCCGTTCAATGTCACCGCTGCCATCAACACCGCTCGCCCCGATGCCGTCGATGTGGCCAGCGGCGTGGAATCCGCCCCTGGTAGCAAAGACGTGCTGCTCATTCGTGCGTTCTGCACGACGGCCAAGAAAGCGTTCGCCCAGCTGTCTGACGAAGCCTGAGCCGACAGCGCTATGTTGCCAGTGTGATGGCAGCATAGCTGGGAACCGGTATTTCGCATGGGTTGTCGAAATGAGGGGGTACGTCATATGATATCGGCGTATAGAACCCGATTGCGGCGTCATTGGCATCACGCGTCGTCGCCCAAAACACCCGCACCTACGGGGCGGTCAAAGCACGAACAAGCATTTCATTCGCCGCTGCAAAAGGAGACACACGTGTCGCAAGTCGATCAGAAGTTACCGTACAAAGTCAAAGATCTCGGACTTGCCGGACTCGGT
>JASLPZ010000351.1:0-7270 GCA_030744725.1 Pirellulaceae bacterium | reverse complement strand
CATCGGGCGCTAGCCTTTTCAACCGCCCAAGCGCTAGCGTTTTCAAACGCCGTTCACAGTGCGAGGTATCGGGCAGCCCATCTACTATGACTACGGCGGCAACTGTTACTATGAAGGCGACAATGTCTATTACAACGGCGAGGTCGTCGCCACCGCCGATGAGTATGCCGAGCAAGCTCAGGCCCTCGCTGCCGCGGTTCCGGAAGTCGATCCAGACAACGTTGAATGGCTGCCGTTGGGAGTCTTCGCGCTGACACAGAAAGGCGGCTCGACGGAAGACACCACGCTTTTCATGCAATTAGCCATCAGCAAGGAAGGCATCATCGCTGGAACTTTTCAGAACACGGCAACAGACCGGTCGGTGGAAGTCGAAGGCACGATCGATCGCGAGACCCAACGCGCCGCCTGGGGACCGGTTGGTGAGAGTTGGCCAATTATGGAAACCGGGATTTACAACCTGAGCGAAAATGAGGCCGGAGCTCTATTGCACTTCGAAGATGGGCAGACTCAACAATGGTCGATGACTCGCTTAGACGAGCCGAAAGACGCTGAGCCAGACGAATAGACTTGCCCATCTACCTATTCTTGTTGGACTGGATCGACGGACTGCGTGCGGCCGGTTTCGACGGCTTTGTAGGCGCTGAAAACGGTTCGCAACGCGCTCAGTGATTCACGCGTCGTAATCGGCGGCGGCGACCCGTTGCGAATCGAATCGATTGCGTCCTGGAAGAACAGGTCGTACAAACCGGGCTCGTGCGCGTACTCATATTGCTGGATGCCGCGCATAGCATCGGGCCGCGTCGAATACCACTGCAGCGGGCGACGCTCGATATGTTCCATCCTCAGCCAGCCATGAGAGCCCCAGATGCGAATCTCACTTTGCTTCCCGCCGTCGAGATAATACCCCGTATTCAGCGTTCCAGTTGCGCCGCTTGCGAAACGGAAACTCACCACGGCCGAGTCTTCCACCTCGATCGGCTGGCCGCCCACATTTTGAGTAAAGCCGTTGATCTTGCGAATCGGCTCGCCCAACAGATGCTGAATCACGTCCAGGTAATGGATTCCGTGGTAGATCAACTTGCCGCCGCCGGCACGCTGCCGATCGGCCAGCCACGACTGGTGATACGCCGGTTCTGTAAGTCGCGTCTGGTCCGCAACCCACACCAAGTTGACCGAGTACGGCGTGCCAATCACTCCGTTGGTGATGAGCTGCCTGGCCTTCTTGATCGCCGCGCTCGAGCGTGTTGCCATGGCCAGCATGAGGTGACGATTTCGCTGCCCGGCAAGGCGAGCAATTTGCTCGAACTGTTCGAGCTTCGTGCAGCTCGGCTTTTCGGTTAGCACATGGCTTCCCGCTTCGAGAGCGGCAGTCACAGCGGTCGGAGCGTTGTGGCCTTCTGTCGTGACAACCGTCAGTTCCGGACGAACAGCCGCGAGCATCTGCCGGGCGTCTTTGAAACCGCGGCCGAACCGGTCTCCCAGGCGACGTCTCGAATCCTCGAACGTGGTCTCGGTTTTATCGACGACCGAGACAGATCGAACTCCATCACACGACGCGAGGACATTCAGGTAGCCGGATCGGTGCGAGGCCGTCGGTTCGGTGATCAAACCGACGTTGATCAGCTGTTTGCCGTCCGTCTCGGCGACAGCGATTTGAGAAAATGCACCTGCAGCCAGGATGGCCGACGATTTACTCAAATATGATCTACGGCTGATCTCGGTCACGTCAAGGCGGCCCAATGCGTCGGATGGCAAGTGAATCATCGTCGAAAATCTCAGAAGGTGGTTGACGTTGGCAAGGTGGGACGGCCGGGGTTTATTGGGTCACTTCTGTCTTCTTGGCCCACTCCTGCCACTGGGTCACCATGCTCTCGACACGCTCTGGAAACTGATCCGCCAGATCGTTCGTCTCCGTCCGATCCTTCGTCAAGTTGTACAATTCCCAACGTTGGTCGCTGGCGCCCCAAACGAGCTTCCAGTTACCTTGGCGAATGGCGCGATTTCCAAACAACGCCCAGCACAGCGATTTATGCGGAACGCGTTGCTGGCCATGGAAGATGGGGACCAAACTCATGCCCTCCATCGGTGGAATCACATGGTCGTTGTAGGTCGAGGGATAGGTTCCGCCGGCCAGGTCGAGCATTGTGGGCATGAAATCGACGAGGTGTCCCGGTTGGTGTGTGATCGTTCCGGCCTCGACGCGACCGGGCCAGCGAACGATCAATGGCGTTGCAATTCCGCCCTCGTACGTCCAAGTCTTGAACCGCCTGAACGGCGTATTCTGTGCCCACCCCCATCCCTTCCCGACAAACTCGTAACCCCGCGCGTCGCCAACTGGAATTCCCCGGTTGTATTCGGCGAATCCTTCCTCGTCACGCGGCCAAGACGCGCAGCCGCCATTATCCGAAAGGAAACAGACGACGGTGTTGTCGGCGATCTTCAAGTTCGCCAATGCGCTGAGCAAACGACCGATTCCCTGATCCATGCGATCGACCATCGCTGCGTACACCTCCATGCGACGTTCCTCGCGGGCTCGGTCTGTAACGTCTTTCCAGGGCACGACGTCGTAGTCATAACGGTAGTCGCCGGTTTTTCGATCCGCGGGCGATAGATTCCAGCTTGCATCGACGATGCCGAGGTCAATCTGGCGCTTGTGCCTTCGCTCGCGCATCGCGAAGTATCCGTCTGCGTACTTGCCACGATACCGCCGGATGTCCTCTTGGGGCGCGTGCAATGGAAAATGAGGAGCCGTGTAGCATAGGTAATGAAAGAACGGCTTCTCGCTGGCCGCATGTTTCCGAATCGTTTCGATTGCATGGTCTGTGAATGCATCTGTCGCGTAGTAGTCTTCCGGGAACTGTGTGACGGCCTTCGCGTTGCGTGCAAAGGGACGGGATTTTCCACCGTTATAGAAGACGGGGTCTTGTTTCGCGGGATTGAAAAAGCTGGAGCATCCGCTCAGCAGCCCATAATACTCCTCGAACCCGCGATCAATTGGCCGTTTCGGCCGAACGCTTCCCAAGTGCCATTTGCCCGTGTACGAAGTCGCATAATCTGCCCGCTGCATGACTTCGCCAAGCGTCACCATTTCCGGTCGCAGCAGTCCCCCGGCTCCTTGCCTTGGATGCAATCCCGTCGTGAGCGCGGCGCGCGTCGTGACGCAGACAGCGCAGTTATAGAACTGAGTAAATCGCAGCCCTTGGGCCGCTAGTTGATCCAGATTCGGTGTTCGGATTTCGCCGCCATAGCAACCCAGGTCCGAATACCCGAGGTCATCGCAAAGAATCAGCAGGATGTTCGGACGCGGCGCCTCGGCCAGACAATTGGCGAACGTCAGCATGGTGAAGGCGAGTGCCAGAGAAAATCGGTGGATCATTTCGTCGGTCCGATGTTGTCTGTGATGTATGTTGTTTGCGATCTCCGGCGTGCGAGGCGTCTTCACGCGTCTGAGAACTCTCCAAACGCGCTGGCCATCTCGTCTCGCATCATCAACCCCTCGTTGGCGTAGACGACCAGCCTCGCACCCTGCCGAATCGTGCGCACGGCCTGGCGACGTTCGCCAAACCAGCAGCCGGCGGCAACATGGTGTCTGTCGGCTGTGTCGATGACTCGCTTGATCGTCGCAATCAGATCTGGGTGATCATACTCCTTGGGGATTCCCATGCTGCAAGTCAGATCACCAGGACCGACAAAGACGGCGTGCACGCCCGGTATCGAACAGATCGCATCAAGGTTCTCGATGGCAGGCACGGATTCGATCATCGGAATGAAGACGGTGTCGGCATTCTTCTGCTCGATGTAGTCTTTCGACGCCTCGCTTGGCCACGCCCCTCCGGCGAGCACACGATCAAGTAGCTTTCCTTTTAGCGGGCGAAACACCGCAGCTGCAGCAAGCTGCTTCGCCTGTTCGAGGTCCTCGACGTAGGGTACGACGACACCATCAAACGTATCGCACACTTTCGACACGTCCGCGGCATCGCGGCTGTGGATGCGCACCAGACAAGCGATTCCCTTTGCCTCCAACGCGTAGCGAATCGGCAGAAACTCTGCCAACTCCAGCGCGCTGTGTTCCGCCGTGACAATCGCAAAATCCAACGTGTCGGGGGGCAGGACGTCCACCATTGCCGGGCTCACGACGTTTTGAAAGAACGTGCCGAAGACGCGTTCGCCCTTAATCAGCTTATCCTTGAGAACCTTGCCGGGCATCTGTCGTACCTTTCGTTCGTTCCACGTGCGTATCCAATAGTGATTTGCTCTCTTGCCATTTCGTAATCGACAAGCGGTGTTCATCGCAGTGCTTGTCGAACGTTGGACGGGGTCTGCAGTCCGGGAATGACTCGAGTTTCGTTTCAATGATAACGAAACCTCGCAGCCCACTCCAGCAATGGCGAGTCACTTGGGATCATCGGTCTTTGGGGGCTTGGCCAGCGCGTCGGCCGACGGCGGTGCCTGGGGATAGTCCGGTTTGAAGACGGACTGAGTGTAGTGGACCAGAGCCCAACGATCCTCTGGCGGGATACGTAGATAGCTTGGCATTGGGCCAATGGTGGGCCCACCGGAGATGATGCGGAACAAGTCGCTGGATGCTGCTCCGCCGCGAAACACTCTGGTGGTCAAGTCTCGTGAATGTCCAATGGGCCGGTTCATCTCGTCGTACCAGCTGGTGAAGGATCCTTCCCAGCGAGCTAACCCGACTGGTTTTGACTTGCTGCCTTGATGACAGGTAACGCATCCCTGTTCGATGAATAGAATTCGCCCACGTGTGACCGATGCCAAGGTCACCGGCGGTTCATCGTCCACCTCTAGCAGCGCGGCCGCCCAGCCGTCTTCCGAGTCGAATCGATTCAGGACGGCTTCATCAAAGTCGTCATAGAAGTTGGCCAGGCTCTTGACGAATTCCACCAACGACCAGCGATCCTCCACACTCAAGTGACCGAACGGCGGCATGGTGGATCCGTACATGCCGCGTGTGACCGTACGATAGAGGTCTTCGTCGGTCGGAACGGTACCGTATTCGGTCGATCGGATTTTGAATTTTGCGTACGTGAAGTTGCGTGGGAGATTACCCGCGTACCACTGCAACGTCGCTGATCCGTTGCCGCGGCCGTACGGCCCATGGCACTGGGCGCAATGCTGCTGGAACAGCGCCATGCCTCGTTCCAACGTGGGGAGATCGTAATACAGGGCAAAGATGGCCTCTGGATCGATCGTAAAAAAGGGCCTGTGCATCTCAATTGGTATGTCGTTTGGAACACCCACGGTGTTGCGAAACACCTGTTCGGCGAGATCCAGTCCGTCTCTGTGCAGCACCAGAGAGCTGGCGGAACGATCGGATGCTTCCCGGAGGCGGTCGAGAAACGCCGTGAAATCACGGACAGCGGTTGCCGGGGGTGGCGGGACAGAAGGGTCGTGCTCGAGCCTTGGCCGATACGATTCGGCCGGTGGCGGCGCGTTGCTGGAATCGGATCCGGAGGGCGCGTCAGAACCTGATGCAAAATGATGCACACCGACGGAGACCGCAAGCAGTAGGGAAGTAACCGATAGGAGAACGATGACTAGCTTTCGCATGACAGAGATTCCTGTGGTTCATTGAGCCTGCCTTCACGCTTTCCTTGATTTGGATGGACCGAGAACCGTTGCATGATTCGGACTGGCATCGCGGGGTTTCGTTGCCTTCTTTTCGGCTTCGCGCCGTTTCTGGCGCTCTTTGCGCTTTTGCAATCGCGCTTTCTCACGACCGGTGGGATTCTCTTTCGCGGGCTCAACTTCCCAGCGTTTTCTGCCTCCGGTGATCGGGTCGGCCATCTGCTCGATCCAACTGTCGAAGGCACCGCTGAGCGCCTTTACCTCTGCCGATTGGCTGGTTGCTAGGTTTCGCTGTTCTCGCGGATCGTCGCCGAGATTAAAAAGCTCTGTCTGTCCCTTCAATGATCGCAGCTTCCAGTCGCCGCGACGGACAGCCCATTCGCCCCCTTCCTTGCACCAGAACAGGGTGTCGTGATGCGTCTGGGACGCGCCGGTCAGGAGTGGCAGCAGGCTCTTGCCGTCGAAGTTGTTCCTGGCCGGCAGCTTATCGATCGCGTCGAGAGCCGTCGGCAGAATGTCCAGCGAAATCACTGGCGTGTCCACCGTGCGTCCACCGGAGAATCGTTCCGGCCAACTCACCACAAACGGTGTGCGGATACCGCCTTCGGTGAGGCTGCCCTTGAAGCCTCGCAACGGTGCGTTGTTTGCGCGCATTGCCTTCGAGCCACCGTTGTCGGTCAGGAAGAACAGAATCGTGTTGTCGAATAGTCCTTCCTGCTTCAACTTTGTCACGACGCTACCGACGCCATCGTCCAGATGCTTCAGCATTGCCATGAGGATCGCGCGTTCCTTGCTGATATGGGGGAAACGGCTTCGAAATGCATTGATGTCGTCTGGCGGAGCCTGCGCCGGCGCGTGCACAGCGTTGTATGCAAGATACAGAAAAAAAGGTTGCGACTTGTTTCGATCTATGAAAGCGACGGCTTCTTCGGACAGACGCGTGGTCAAATAGCCGTCGTCGTTGATTCGCTCCTTGTTGCGATAGATCGGATGCATGAACTTGCCTTCGGCGTCTGAACGGAGATTGAAGTAGTCATGCGCGCCGCGGCCCATGAATTTGTAGCACTCGTCGAATCCTCGATTGAGTGCGTGCCACTTCAGTTGGGGATAGTCCTCATCCAGCCCCAGATGCCACTTGCCGATTGCTGCCGAGACGTAGGTGTCCGGCAAAAACGAAGGGAAGATCGGGGTCTTCGGTTTGAACCCTCTTCCGCCATCACCTGCCGAGTACACACCGACACGTTGCTGGTAACGACCCAGCATAAGTCCAGCCCGTGTCGGCGAACAAACGTGACCGCTCGTGTAAGCCTGTGGGAACGACACGCCATCGGCGGCCAACGCATCCATATGAGGTGTCGAGACCTCTTTCGGATGATGTGGGTTCAGACTGATATCAGCATAGCCCTGGTCGTCCGTAAGTATCACGACGATGTTAGGATGTGTGGAGGCGGCGTTGAGTATCGAACCGGTCGACATGACGACGAATACGGATAGCGTGACTAGTGTTTTCATGATGTTTACTTTGGGTTGTGCGCGTTCGGATTCTGGTTATTCTGCGGGGCAGCTTCATGTAGCAACGGCAACAGCCGTCAGAGATATTGTAATTCACTTAGGCAACTCCCAGCAATAAATGTACCGTCAGGTTTTCTGCGGCTGAATGCGGACGGCGTATTTGGAGATCGTG
>JASLPZ010000350.1:0-7285 GCA_030744725.1 Pirellulaceae bacterium | reverse complement strand
CCTATGAAATCGCTCTCTATCACAACCTCGGAGCACTTCCTCAACCTGACTTCACCCACAGATTCTTCTGAGGAGGCTATTGTTCTTGGCCACGCCACACCACGTTCTGCCGTGGTACGACGCGCCAAGTGCCGTCACTTGACGACCAGTGACATCGCCAACATCACCAGGGCGAATGCATTCACGAGAAAATGCAAAACGACGCACGGAAGAATCCGATGTGTACGCTGATACAGGTATCCCAACCCGAGCGCCAGCACGAATAGCGGAATTGGGTCAAGTCCATTGCCCCAGTGGAGCACCGCGAAGACGGATGAACTGATGATGATCGGAAAGACACTCGGAAACGGGCGGGCGGGCTCGACTGGTTGGACATTGCTACTTACCTTTTCATCGGCCTCAACCTCGCTCATGCCGGGCGGCATTGCGTACGGATTCGAATCCACGGCCAAAGATCGTTCGGGCCGTGGCATTTCCTGCTCCTGAGCGAGAAACGGCGTCCGCTGGCACGATGTCGCGGCAAAGACACGTTCGAGCCAACCTTGCAAGAGAACGCGACAAACAAACTCTTCGCTGGCCGGTGCCACAAGTGCCGCCGAAAAGACGCAGACAAGATAGAACCCCAACGTCGGATCAGATCGGAACGACTCGATCAACGGATGTTCCGACGGGTACCACTGCTGCAACTTCGCTTGAATCAGCATGATGATCGGTGCCAGCAATGCGTATGCCACAACCCCGTACGAAATATCACGGCCGGCTTGGCGCAATGTCAGCCCCAGATCCGTGCCCCAACGGGATCCTGTTCGCATGACGATTAGCAGCCCTCCCAGGCCGCACGCCACCAGGCTCGCCACACCGCTGAGCACAATTGTCCAACGCAATAGAATGGAATCCGTGACCGGTGATTGCTCGGCACCGGCGGCAACGACAGGGGCAACGTTCGGACTCGCCGAATCCAATACTAGGAGCATGACTCCAACGAGGGCTTGTAATGAGATGATCATCATGAACGTGATAACGACTTCGAGCAAGCTCCAGCGCGGCCTTCCGCGGTTCGTAAGCGAGCAGCGGTTCGCGCGCGATGAGTTTTCTCAGCGCAAACATCCACGACAAAAAACTGGCCAGACCTAGCAGGCTCATTGTCAGGCAAGATGCAGCTGGAAGTAGGCTCATTCTTTGAAGAATTTGGCAGACGCCAACACGTAGCCAAGGCCCGATTGGATGGTCGACAGCACGGCCAGCCACGCCAGCCCAATCAGAGTCCAATGCAACCAAGCAGCCGTTCCCTCAGGCCCGGTCTTAAGCACCCACAGGCTGACCACCACGGCCGCACACTGAAACACCATCTTCAGCTTGCCTGCCATTTTCGCCGAAAAATCACCTCCATGTTGTTCGATAAACGAACGTAGCGCGGTGACCAGCATCTCGCGACCGAACACCACGACGGCCATCCATGCCTCAATGCCGGAGCCTTTTTCAGCACCCAGCAGAATGAACGTGCCGCAAATAATGATCTTGTCGACGAAGGGATCGAACACTCGCCCGATCTTGGTGACCTGATTGAATCGTCGCGCCCAATAGCCGTCGATCCAGTCCGTCGACGCTGCAACGATAAACACGATCATCGCGGCGAAGTACTGTTGCCAGATAATCAACACAAAAACCACGATGGCCAACACAAACCGCGCCGCCGTCAATTGGTTGGGCACGTTGAAGATCTTCGTAGCGGGAGCGTCTTGTGTGGTGTCTGACATAGTTGTTCTATAAGGGCTTTCCAAGGGCAGCGCCGATCAGATCGTAGTCCTGCGATGCCACAATTTCGCAACGCGTGATGGCGCCGCTGGCCAAATGATGTTCGTTGCCCGTCACGTAGACCAGACCGTCGACGTCGGGCGCTTCTTCTTTGGTTCGCCCCTTCCAGATATTGGGTTCGCCGGATACGGGACCGTCAATCAAGACATCCATCTGATGCCCGAGCCGCGCCTCGTTGCGCTCAAATGCGACCTGCTGCTGCACGGCCATCAGCCGCTCACGCCGCTCAATCTTGACTTCGTTTGGCACATGGTCGGCCAACCTTGAAGACGGTGTACTCTCTTCGTGCGAATAGACAAACACACCCATGTGGTCAAACTTCTGCGCTTCGACAAATTCAGCCAGTTCGGTAAACTCTGCTTCCGTTTCGCCGGGGAAGCCGGTGATGAAAGTCGTCCGCAGTGTCAAGTCCGGTATCCGATCACGCAGCAGATCGATCAACGCTTCGGTCCTGCTTCGCGTCACCCGGCGCGACATGCGGCGCAGCATCGCGTCGTTGATGTGTTGCAGTGGCATGTCGACGTACGGCAGAATCTTGTCCGCCGAGGCAATCGTGTCGACCAAGTCGTCAGTGATGTACATTGGATAGAAGTACATCAGTCGAATCCAATCGATGCCCTCGACCTTGTCCAACTCGCCCAACAGTTCGGTCAATCGTGGTTCGCCGTACAGATCTACGCCATAGTACGTCGTGTCCTGAGCGACGATGATCAATTCGCGGACACCATCGGCCGCCAACTGTTCTGCCTCGCTGATCACGTGTTCGATTGGCTTGGTAGCATGTTTGCCTCGCATTTGGGGAATCGCGCAAAAGGTGCACAGCCGATCGCAGCCTTCGGAGATTTTCAAGTAGGCGAAATGGCGCGGGGTGATGCGCAACCGATCAGTGTCGGGCAATGCGCGAATCGGTGCAGGGCGGAAAAGCGTCTGCTGTTCGTGCAAGTTGCCCACCAGGCGATCTGCGACCTGCGTGATCTCTTCACGACCGAACACGCCAACGAGCGAATCGATCTCTGGCCGCTCGGTCAACAACGCTTCCTGACTTCGCTCGGCCAGGCACCCAGACACAATCACGCCCCGCGTGCGTCCCTGCTGCTTAAGTTCCAGCATTTCGTCAATCGCTTCCAACGATTCGGCTCTTGCCTCGTCGATGAACCCACAGGTATTGATGACGACGAAATCGGCACCATCCGGGTCGGCGACTAGTTCATACCCATCGAGCTGCAAGAGGCCGAGCATTCGTTCGCTGTCCACCAGGTTTTTCGCGCACCCCAGGCTGACAAACGCATAACGGCCCTTTGTGGCGGAGGCCGGTGAGGATGGCGCGCCGGCCCTGGTAATATTGACGATCTGCACGGGGAAGACAGGCCTCGCGAAAAACTGGCTCCAAAGACATCCCCATCATACACCGGTAGGAGGCTTCTCGGGAGGCGGTCGAAGCGTGGCAAACAGGGCAAACCAAAACAGCGCAAACAGCGCTGACGACACTGTGTGGGCCGTTTGACTCGGGCCTCAGCCGGAAGGATCGCCCGCCCGCTAGCGCAGCGGGTGCAAGCCGGCATCCCGGCGTCTCCTGTTGACCACCTGAATGGCCCGTGACTCCTGATGCAACAGTTTGACCAATTGCGTTGTCGAACACGCCAGCCATGTCGCCGCCGCTTTGACGTCGAATTCAGAGGCGGCGAGAACGTCCAGCGCCTCGGCCAACATTTGAGGAAAATCCACATGCGTCGCATTGATCGCGATACGGCCCGATCGACAGCGACTTTGCCACAAGTCGCTTGGTTTCTGCTTGGTCAGATCGCACTCCACCCGCACTGCTAACGCCAAGTTCACACGCAGCCGAAACAGTGCCATCACGCGATTCTGTTCCTGACTCCGCCGCTCGGATGCCTCGCCGCGGATCCCCGAAGGTAGGTGCGTGAGCACGACGGCCGTTTCCACCTTATTGCGATGTTGACCACCAGGTCCGCTGCGCCGCTGACGACGACTTTGGCATTCCTGAATCAACTGGTCTTCGGCGAGTGCCGCGGGATGTGTCGTGGGAGACGGCTGTGCAATCATTATCAAACCCCGCCTAGCTCGGCGCAGTCAACGGGTCGCCGTTATCATCGCCGCTCAGTTCGAGCAAGAATGGGACGGCGGTCTTGGCCCAGGTTGCGGCCAGAGGGTAGGACCGTGCTTTGTCGCCGAAACAACGCTCCAACATATCAGTATGTATCACGCCAGGATTCAAAGGGATCGCCGCCATCCCATACGGCAGCTCATCAGCGAGTGCACGTGTCAGCCCTTCGATGGCCCACTTGGTTGTACAGTAGGGCCCAACTTGCGGCGACGTGGATCGCCCCCACGCCGAACTGAAGTTGACGATCACGCCCGCCTCTTTCTCCACCATCGCTGGGACAAAATGCCGAACGACGTGGAACACTCCCTTGATGTTGATGTCGATGATTCGCGAAAACTCGTCGACGGGAGTCTCCCAAAGCAACGCATTCTCGTTAATAATGGCCGCGTTATTGACCAACAGATCGGGCGCACCCCATTCATTGACAACGTGCATGGCCCAAACGGAGACCTGCGCTTCGTCGCTGACATCAACAGCGTCAAACCGATGCGGTGTACCAAATTGATCGTTGAGACGAGCCACTTCCTGGACGGATCGTGCGCAGCCGGCAACCTGATGACCAAGCGAAATAAACTGTTCGACCATCGCCCGGCCCAGGCCACGACTGACACCCGTTATTACCACGCGACGTGAATTCGTCATCCAGATGTTCCTTATTGCTGGCGAAGACCGCAGCACCACACTGGCGATACGAATATGATGGCGATACGATGAGCGGATGGACTGCCGCGATCATCGTGTCGATCGTGCCGGCCCTTCGGAAGAGAATTCTCTCCCAGTGGGATCTCCAACAGTTTAGACCACCGTAGCAGCGCGGCACATGGGGAACAGGTGGGAAACCGGTTCAGTGCGCTGCCGGAAAGGCGGCATCACACTGTCAAACCATATTCCGTACCTGGGTATTGGTCTCTGCACAGATTTGGAAGCAGATAATACGCGGGTGTGGTTGCATGAAGCTTACTTCACTCCCGTCTCTCCCTTGGCTTGTGGGAGAGGGATAAAACAAATGAACAGGAGGACGCAGAGACGACAGAATCGGGAACGCTGCCTCCTCTGCGTCCTCCTGTTCAAAATCTGCATCCAGCCATGAGTGCTGGTATTTTGGTTTTGAGAAAAGGCCTAACAGATGCCAAGTTTTGGCTATCATAAAGTGAAGTGGTTCGCACTGATCATAAGCGCCTCTCCCGGTCGCTACCGCGTCCGACCTCTCACAGCGGTAGAACAGTGTCATCGATACCCGCGACTTGCCCGTCGTTCGCGTCACGAACTTCATGCGGTGTAGGCTGCAGAGAACAGGTCGAGGCCAAGACGAGCTTTCAGATCCTAGACAAGATACAGAAGCAACCCCATGCCCGATCCCAACTACGCTGGCGATGACGTGCCCGGATTCTGGTGGTGGATCATTGGGATTGCCGTACTGTTCGGCGCGCTGGTGCTGTTCAAGGGTTGTTGAAGATCGACGCCGCGGGTTGGGCCGCGTCTATGGCTGTTCGCTGATGAGGATGGTTCTTGATCACCTCGCCCCACCGTGCGCGTGTTCAAGAGTACTAGAGAACTGACTTTGAAACAGCCTCGCTAGAGTTTTCGCAACATCTCCGCGGCTCTGTTTTCAAACAGCGATTGCCACGCTGATGCCAAGAGACAATCGCTATCCTCTTGAGCACCTCCCACATTGCGAAGTTGTTCGGCCGTCGGAGCATAGTAGATATAGCCATTGGTGTAGCCGGCAACGAACGTCAAATCATGTGGTGACTCGCCTTTGATGTTCAGTCCAATTCGCACGGTCAGCTCGCCCGGAAACGTAATCAACACAAAATCCCCAATCCTGATTCCCAGCAGTTCGACATCGATCGTCCGCTTGCCGCCGGCCACGAGATTCGCCTGGTGCTTACGCAACAGGGCCAGGTTGGTGTTCAATCGCGTCAGCTGCTCCATGATGTAGATGTTGCGAATGTACTTCTTCATGTTGTTCCGGTTGAGGATATCGAGCTTCCTCAAGTCGTCGCGCCCCATCGCCTCTTCGTGGAGGTACCGGTACGAGTAAGCAGAAGGGAATTCAGCCGACAGGTTGTACTTCACGGCCAACGGCATGAACGACTGCAGGTTGAGGAATGTGCCTCGCAGTGACTGCACCAGTCGCAGCTGTTCGGTTTCCATGGCGATAATTCGTTGCGCCAGATCGGCCCGCGGCAAGGCGATCACTTCATTCAATACAACGAGCCGGTCGTCTGCCTTGCTCTGGATCTTTCGAACTGCCCGCAACGTGCTCAGGCCCAGCAGGTTTCCCAACGGCTCGGCATCACGAGGGCGATTGGCTGGTTTGTAGGCGATTGGATTGATGTCGCCAGCGCAACCCTGCAAAAACAACGCGATTGTACCGTCACTCAGATTCTCCTCGATCACCGTCGAGGCAAAGCCGATCATATCCGCCGTGTTGCCGCCACTGGGCACGCCTTGGATGGGGTGGCAGGCGAAGTTGTAGACGACCGCCAACGTGCGACCATCTTCCCTATCCAGCCGCAGGACGCCAATTTCGGGATCTACGGGGCCGACCTCGGCAACTTCCTCGTCAGGTGGCAGCGAATAAGCATGGCGAATGTCAATTTCCTTACCGTTCTTCAGCTTGAGTCTGCGATTCTCCATGATGCGATCTTCGTGCCCCGTGCCGGTTCCGATGGTCACAGGTACCATCTTCCCCATAGCTTGCTCGATCGCCTCGAAGGTGCGCTGCTCGATATCAGTGCAGACAGTGCCGTGACAATGGCTGGCATTGATCAGTACGTTAGCTGGCTGAATGCTGAGTTCCTTCTCGAGGCGCGCACGCACGTTGCCGAGATACTCGTTGCGAATCGAACCAATCTCGGCGATCGCCACTGCATCGACCGTGACGAGTGCCACCGTCGTGTCTGCAGTTTTCACGACGAGCGCTTTGACGTACAAGCGGTCATTAACCGGCCCGGCTTCAATGTTGGTGATGTCGACCTTCGCGGCACCGGCCCAGAGTTGATCCGCACCGGCCTCGCGTTCCGCGGCGACGCCAAGAAGCACGGCAAAGGCGACGAGCAAGCACTTCTTCCTTCCTGTAGATCTGACGTCGGAAACTGTGTGAAACTGAGTGGAGGCGTGATGCTTTAGGGCTGTAATTGAATCGATGGTTTTCATCCGAAGTGCCTTGTTGTGGATCGTGCCTTGATGTGGATCGTGCTGAAGTGCTTCGTGATAAACGCACCGCCGGCCTGTGTCAAACGTTTTCCACGTCAGGTACACTCTAGCCCAAGTTCCCCAGTAGTGGACCAAATCTGATTTTCTAGAAATATTTTCGGTGTTGATTCGACGTAAGTTGTT
>JASLPZ010000034.1:3285-30322 GCA_030744725.1 Pirellulaceae bacterium | reverse complement strand
GCCCACGTCTCCCGTCCCCCAAAGAAGCCGCCAAGAAAGCAGATCGCTCGCGAAGCGTAGACAGCCCGTGGGCCTGGCAAACGGTCACGGCAATGGCGTATGGAGTCCAGCGCGAACTGCTGGTGGTTTCGTACGTTGCCGTCTGGCCGAAAGTGTTGGGCTTGGTGCCGATTCGCGTCGTGGTGGTCCGCGACCCGCAAGGCAACTTCGACGACGCCTTCCTGTTCACGACCGATGTCGATGCCGAGCTGTCTTGGGTGATTGCAACGTTTGCTCGACGATGGTCGATCGAGGTAGCATTCAAAGCGAGCAAGCAGGTGATGAAAATCGAGTCGCCTCAACATTGGTGCAAAGAAAGTATCCAGAAGTTGGCGCCTTGGGTCTGGTTGATGCAAAGTGTCGTGAGCCTGTGGTACTTGACCGACGGTCGCAAAACGCCCGAAGCGAAAGCTGCGCGTCGCCGCATGGGAGAGTGGGACACGGAGTGGTCCTTCGCCCATATGTTTCGCATCCTCCGTCGCACGACGCTTCGCGCAATAATTAACTCCAACTCGCCAACGAGGACTGACCAGCAACAATTAATCGACGCCCTGGAAAACTACCTAAGTCTCGCCATTTAAGCAGACGAATATCTGCGAAAGTTCAGGTTTGAAGCTTCTTCGGATTTTCGCCAGAATTCGCGTAACTGGCATCGAAAAACCGGTTATTTTTCTTTGAGGGGTCGCCGCGGTTATAACCAACACGAAAACCGCGTGCGGCAATGCCATTTTCGATCCAATTGCCTTTGGGAGTAGCTCCATGTCCGACATCCGTTCTTGTGGACACTGTGGAGTGATGTTGCCGGATGATAGCCCCAGCGGCGTTTGCCCCAGTTGCTTGATGCGGCTCGGGTTGGGCGCTCGAGACGCAGCCGGCACGCAGTCACATCAGGCTGATCGCCAACCGTTTGTGCCGCCCAAGCCGCACGAACTATCCGTTCAATTCCCACAGCTCGAGATTCTCGATTTGATCGGTCAAGGCGGCATGGGAGCTGTGTACAAGGCGCGACAAGTTGGTTTGGACCGGATTGTAGCGCTCAAGATCTTGCCGCCCCACACAGGTGATGATGGTTCGTTCGCTGAGAGGTTTGAGCGCGAGGCCCGCTCGCTTGCTCGCCTGAACCATCCCAACATTATTGGAGTGTTTGATTCCGGTCGAGCGGGAGACTTCTACTTTTTTGTGATGGAGTTTGTTGATGGGATCAACCTGCGCGAAGCGATTCGTGCGGAGAAGCTGACACCGGCCGAAGCTCTGGCCATCGTGCCGCAGATTTGTGACGCCCTGCAATACGCGCATGACGAAGGCATTGTGCATCGGGACATCAAGCCTGAGAACGTGCTAATCGACAAGAAAGGGAATACCAAGATTGCCGACTTCGGCCTGGCCCGCTTGCTCGGTCCCACTGCCGATCTCACTCTGACGGGAACACATCAGGTGATGGGTACGCTTCGCTACATGGCGCCGGAACAGATGGAAGGTTCCCACGAAGTCGATCATCGCGCCGACATTTATTCGTTAGGTGTCGTCTTCTATGAAATGTTGACGGGTGAGTTACCTATGGGCCGTTTTGATGGCCCATCGAAGAAAGTCCAAGTAGACGTCCGCTTGGACGAGGTTGTTTTCCGTACACTCGAAAAAGAGCCTGACCGGCGCTATCAGCACGCCAGTGACATCAAAGACGATGTGCAGACGATTTGTGGGCACGACGGCGCGTTGAGTGGGACGCGTCGCGCCATGAGTTACGAATTTAAGTCGAAGACGCATCTGTTTGGCTGGCCGTTATTACACATTGCTTTTGGAAGGGATCTCAGGACCGGTAAAATCCTGCGGGCCAAGGGCATTATCGCCATCGGCGACATAGCCTATGGCGTCGTTGCTATTGGCTCGTACGCCGTCGGTGGAATTGCCATCGGAGGCGGTGCCGTGGGTGGCCTGGCATTCGGTGGCGGCGCGGTTGATTCACTGGCAATTGGCGGCTGCGCGTTGGGCCTGTTCTCATTCGGCGGCATCGCCATGGGGTTGCTCTTGGCGATCGGCGGGTTGGCCCTTGGTTTGGGGTTCAGCTATGGTGGATTGGCCTTGGGCACGGTGGCGAAAGGTCCCGTCGCGTTGGGTTGGTATGCCGACGCCGGTCACGGTATGGCATTCGGCGTGCACGCGTTGGGCAGTAACGTCACCCATCAGGACACTCCAGCTGAGAGTTTTTTCACTTACTTTTCTACGTTAGGCGCCGGTACGATCCTGGTCGGCATCATGCTCGTCGCGACCGTGACGTGCGTCGCTGGACTTCTTGTTTCTCTTCGATTGCTCCGGCGTAAGAAAGAGAGGCGTGCCGTGGAAATGCCGCCGAGAATGGAGCCGGCAACACGTCGCTCGAATTTGGGAATCGTCGTCGCCGTCGTGCTGATTGGCGGTTTCGCCGTCATGTGCATCCTACCGATGGCGTTCCTTGGCTGGAGCTATGTGTCCATAAGGCAGGATTTTGGCGGTGTACCAAGCCGAGATGCGCTGATCGTCACATCGTCCACATCTGACGAAATGACGTCGCGCAGAATCAAAGAACCCATGGTGGCTAAGGCCGCTAAGTCGGGGATACCGCCCCGATACGGAGGCGCGGAACAGCTGAATTCGATTGACGAAACGGGATGGATCATTTGGACCCAAGACGGTCCAACGTTGCATCCGACGGTCAGGTTCGAAGGCGATAGGTCGACCGCAGAACAAAGAGCGAATGTGAATCAGATCCTCAGTGAAGCGCATCAGGCCTATGTGAAACTGGAACAGGAAAATATCCACCAGGCGAAGAACGAGGCTGGGCATTGGGTGACTACGGTGATTGTCGAGGATGAAAGCAAATTGGCCGAACTGGAAGATCAAGTCTGGACGAAGATTGACGCGATTGTTAGTGTCTCATGGCAGAATCTGATGCGATTGAATCTTGACCTGAAGAGTCCCGATGATGCAGCAATTCTGGGCTTTGAAGGAGGTCACGGCGCAATTGAAATCTGGAAAGTCGGTTCCTGGTATCACTGGAAGGTCGCGCCGATCAAGACCCGATCTGCATCCAACGCGCGGCCGAATGCCACCTCGCCGCCGAATGACCATGTGCAGGGACCCGAAAACAGCGGGCCGCACTTGCCCATTCGCTATCAGCGATTTTGGAACGAACCGGACGCGGCCGGAGAGGGCACCTCGCCTTGAGTCATGATTCCTGGATTAGCTGATCGCCATGTCGTTGGGTTGCTCCGCAATGCAGACTTTGATTCATCGCATGGTGAAGATCCCCGACCAATCCGCGGTCGGTGCCCGTCGCTCGCGAAACATGCGCGCACCGAGCGACCATGTCCCGAAGCTAGAACACAAATGCTTCCAGGGCTTACTTTTCCGCGGCACTTCGTTCTGCATCCGCTCGATCCGCAACGCCCTGTGTAGGCGGCTTGTTGGGCATATTTGGATTCCAACGCAGCGGTACTGTGTAGAGGTAGACAACATGCCGACTTTGCTCGGGGTCGACTTCGACGTATGCAATGCGTTCCGGTTCAATGCCCTCGATGTAGAAATCGTGCGAGACGATGCGGGAGCCCGGCTTCATCTGATCAAACTGAGACTTCAATTTCTCAATCATCCACGGTAGCAAATACATCATGACGGCATTGGCTTCGCTGAGATCAACCTCAAAGACATCTTGCTCCTTGATCGAAACGAGCCGCCCGACGTCATGCAGTTCTACGTTCTTGTTCGCTTCGGTGACCCGTTCCGGATCGATATCAAATCCAACACCGTGGCAGCCGCTTTTTAGCGCGGCAGTCACGATGATCCGCCCGTCGCCACAGCCCAGGTCGTACACCAAGTCGTCTTCGGTCAACTGAGCAATCTCGACCATCTTGTCGACGACCGCGTCTGCCGAGGTAATGAACGGAGCGTTCAATCTGGGGTGCGGCATGGGACTAGGATCAAAGACCTTGTTTTTGACACGCTGCAACAGCAGGTGGCGGCCGAACAAGGCGGCGCCCAGGATCAGGCCCGCGAATATCAGCATCGCGGCCAGCTTCCGCCGGGACTTGGGCGACGGGACACCAGAACGGGCGAGCGGTGGTGACGAATCCATTGTGACTCCAATGTGATGCGGATGAGACATTCGCTATCTTGGCGGTGCGTCGTCGGCGAAGCAAGACAAAGGATGCAAGTATCTTCGTCGATGTCGACGTTGTGAACTGTCGATTCGGTGGGAATGGTGGAAAAGGCGGTTCGAGAAAATAACACGATGTTTGGAAATGGACGCGCGGTTTGTAATTCAGAATCGTGGGATGTTTCAGACTATTTCTGGTTGCTGGCTGTGCTGCATTTGCAACACCGCTTAATCTTCGGTAGAGGAAAATTGCGCCAGCCCGGTATCCCGAATGGCCGCCAGCTCCCGCAGCAGTCGGTCGATCATCTCCTGATCGTGCACATAGCTCAAGCTGATGCGAAGTAGCGACTCGCCTTGGGGAACCGAAGGTGGGCGGATTCCTGGCACGAACAGGCCGCGCTGGCGCAATCTCGTGGCAGCTTGTAATGTCGTGGCCGGATCGCCGACCAAGATTGGGATGATCTGACTCGTCGAATCGCCAATTCTCCAACCCTGGAATTTCAACTGCTGCCGCAGGTTGGCGGCGCGGGCCAGTAAATCGGTGCGACGATGTGGTTCCTGACGCACCAACTGAAGCGCTGCGCGACCTGCGGCAGCTGTGGCTTCCGGTGAGGCGGTGGAAAAAACGTAAGACCGCGCGCGGTTGGCTAACCAGTCAATCAGTGCTCGTCGGCCGGCCACGAAGCCTCCGATCGATCCTAACGCTTTGCTGAGCGTGCCAGCGTGCACGTGCACGCGATCGCCAACGCCCAACTGTTCACTCATGCCACGGCCATACTGACCATACACACCCGTGGCGTGTGCTTCGTCGACCATCAGCATCGCATCGAACTGTTCGGCCAAGTTCGCCAGTTCTGTCAAAGGGGCTGCATCTCCGCCCATGCTGAACAGACCATCGGTGACGATCAATCGTCGTCGCGTGTCGGACGCGGAAATCAGCAATTCGCGCAGATGTTCGACATCGCCGTGATGATAGACGTGTACGTCCGCGCCAGACAGCCGGCAACCGTCGATAATGCTGGCGTGGTTCTTCGCGTCGCTAAAGACGGCGTCCGAGTGTCCCGCGAGCGCGGTGATCGTGCCCACGTTGGCGGCGTATCCCGACGAGAAAAGTAAAGCTGCCTCGGTTCCCTCGAACTCCGCGAGTTCTCGTTCCAACGCTGCGTGTTCTGACCCGCGTCCAACGACCAGCGGGCTAGCGCCGGCACCCCAGCCAACAGCGCCGATCGTCGTGCCAACGGCTTCGTGACACCGATCACTGGCCAGGCCGAGATAATCGTTCGAGCCAAAATTGACCAGCTCGTGGCCATCGACGCGTATGACCGCGCCCTGAGCCAACTGCCGTTCGCACAAATAGCGACGTAACTGCCGTGATTCCAATTCAGCGAGTTCTGTGTCGATCCAAGTCGTTGGGTCGTGTGGCATAGGCAGCGATGATTGACGTACGAAGGGATTTTCTCATGCGCCTTCATTCTATCGGCAAATACTCGAGGGCTTCCAGGGCTCTGTTTAAGCAATCCCGCCACCGCAGCCGGCAATCGTCAGGCGGAGCGTGACGGATATTCTCGGGCCAAGGCATTTGCTTCATAGGTACTCGTTACGCGTTGCCAGAGCGCCGGAATCGTCACACGGTGATCGCCGGAGAAATAAAAGCTCTGCCCGCCATCGGCGACCGTCCGCACCAAGATCGTCTTCCACGGGCGATAGTAGTACATCGGATGGTCTTTGCCTGGTGGCCCAACACGGTAATCTGTTGGCAAGTCGACCAGATCGAACACGGCGGTGGTGAACGAGCGGATTTCGCGACCCGCTTGTCGCGCGACGTTGCGCGCCATCGACAGAGCTTTCAAATACACTTCTGGCCCCGTCACGGCGGAACCGACGTTCAGGAACACGCCGCCTGCCAGATCTTGGATCGCCCGAGTGAAGATAAGAAAGTCGGTGTAGCTGGCGGCACCCAGCGCGGCGCCGTCGCAGTTGGGATGCGAATGAATAATGTCGCTGCCGACGCTGACATGCGAAGTCACCGGCACACCGGCTCGCCAACCGGCGGCGGCAATGCTCAAGTCACGCCTGGGAAACTCGCCTTCCTCGATCGTTCGGCCAACCGCTTCGCCCAAGCCTTCTTGCCGCTGAGCGGCTGACACAATGATGTCGTTTAGTCGGCTGGTTTCATTCCACAACCCGAACTGGCCCTGTTGAATCCACTTGCGGACATCTTCGCTGGTGCCGCTGCCCAATGCGAGTTCATAGTCGTGAATCATGCCCGCCCCATTGGTGGCCAGGTGCGTCACGAGGCCGCGCTGGATGAGGTGGATCAGATAGCGGGACAGGCCGAGCTTGATTGGATGAGCCCCCATCATCAAGATCACAGGACGATCTGCCTGACGCGCTCGCACGATCGCCTGGACGAGCGTTTCAAATTCGGGATTCGTGTAGTCCGCGATATCTGCGTCCAAATCGAGGCAGTCCTGTGCACGGAGGTCATGCCCGCGGTCGGACAATGCACGCAGATGGATCTGTTGACGATCAAAAAGCGGGTAGCGACTCATGCTAGCGTCCTTGTGATGTTCTGGCGAACCGCGAGTTATACCCGCGAGCCTCAGAGATCCCAAAGGCCATTCGCGTTTACCCAGATTCTCTTCTTTCAACCGGCCATCGGCATTATAAGAGGCTATGGAAGTTGGCTCGCGTCCCAGATGGACCTGCTTGCACGCAAGACAATCAACGTGGCGCGTCACCAAAAACTCGCACAACAGGGAAAATGACTGCCCATGAGTCCGGTCGAGCTACTCAATGTGTTCAACGGTCTGTCCGCTCCACGCGTGCTTGTGCTGGGCGACTTGATCTTGGACCGCTACACCCATGGCGACGCAGAGCGTGTCAGCCAGGAGGCACCGATCTTGGTCTTGCGTGCCGAGCAGCGAGAGGAACGATTGGGTGGTGCGGCAAATGTCAGCCACATGCTGCGCGGACTGGAAGCGAGCGTGGCGTGTGCTGGTGTCGTGGGTGACGACGAGGCCGGCGTTGGCGTAAGAAAACTGCTCAGCGAAGTTGGCGTGGAGACCGAGCTGCTGGTGACCGATCCAAGTCGACCCACCACTGTCAAAGAACGGTTTATTGGTCGCGTGGCCGGATTGCGCCCCGGCCAGATTCTACGTGTTGACCGCGAAGTTCGTGATCCGTTGGAAAAGGACCTGGTCAACAGCCTTGTCCGCAGAATCGAGATTGCGATCCGCGATTTTGATATCGTCTTGATTTCCGACTACGCCAAGGGTTTCTGCACGCCCGCGTTGACTCAGGCGGTGATTGCCGCCGCGCGAAAGGCTGGCAAGCCCGTGTTGGTCGATCCACAACGGGGTGGAGATTACAGACAATATCGCAACGCTACACTGCTCAAACCGAATCGTCTGGAAACTGAACTCGCAATTGGACGCAAGATCGCGACAACGGATGACGCCATCGAGGCGGGTGGCAAGATGTGCGCCGAGTTGGATCTGGACCTGGTTGTTATCACGCTGGATCGCCAGGGCATGGCGCTGATGACACGTAGTGGCGAAGGCGAACTCTTTCCAACGCGGGCGCGGTCCGTCTACGATATCACGGGCGCCGGCGACATGGTGTTGGCGATGTTAGGTTTCGCGATCGGTGGCGGTGCGACGGCGGCCGAAGCCGTACAACTTTCCAACATTGCCGCTGGACTGGAGGTCGAGCGACCGGGCGTGGCGGTCATTCACAAATCAGAGATCCACGCCGAACTGACGCTGGGGACTCACTCGACCAATGCGAAAATCGTATCGGCGGCCGAAGCCGGTATTCGGGCTGCCGAGCATCGTCGTCTTGGAAAACGTGTCGTCTTTACCAACGGATGTTTCGATCTACTCCATGTTGGCCATGTGACGTATTTGGCCGAAGCGGCGGCCCATGGCGACGTGCTGGTGGTTGGGATGAACAGTGATGCCAGTGTGCGAAGATTAAAAGGCGATTTGCGGCCGATCATCACGCAAACCGATCGCGCTGCGGTCGTAGCGGCCCTGGCGTGCGTCGATTATGTGGTGATCTTTGACGAAGATACACCGCACAACTTGTTACATGGCATCCGCCCTGAAGTTCTGATCAAGGGCGGGACGTATTCGGTGGATGAAGTCGTTGGCAAAGAAGTTGTCGAAGCATACGGCGGGCAGGTTTGTGTCGTGGGCGCGCTCGACGGCATCTCGACCACTCGGATCATCGAATCTGCTACGGACCAGGTTCGTCCTCAACCCGCAGATTCATCGCTTGATGAACGACAAAAAGCCGCCTGACAGCCAGCAAGGCCTAGGCATGGATCTTGTTCTGGGCGACTAGGTAGGCGACCACAGCTTCAGCCAACTCGTCAGGCGATTGCCCCACCGCATCCAGACGGAGTTCCGGGTTTTCCGGTGGTTCGTATGGATCATCGATGCCAGTAAATCCCTTGATCTTTCCAGCCCGTGCCTGCTTGTACAGACCTTTGGGGTCCCGTGATTCGCAGACGTCCAGGGGTGCGTCGACAAAGATCTCGATGAAATCGCCTGGTCGCCCGGCAGACTCGATCCGTCGGCGAACTGCATCGCGATCACGCCGATAAGGGCTGACAAACGCCGTCAACGTGACAATTCCGCCCGTCGCGAATAATTCCGCAGCCGCACCGATGCGGCGAATATTCTCTTCGCGGTCCTGGGCGGAAAACCCCAAGCCAAATCGCTCGGCGAATTCCGGCCCGTGTGTTTCCGAGAGAAGCTGGGGTGTCGCATTAAGACCGTGACGGACATTGTCCCCATCAAGGAGTACGGCGTGAACGCCCAGATCATGCAGTTTGTGGTCGACCAGATTGGCAACGGTGCTTTTCCCACAACCGCTGAGCCCCGTGAACCAGATCACGCATCCTTGGTGGCCGTTGAGTTGTTCTCGCTGAGCGCGCGTAACGCTCGGTGTATGCCAGACAATGTTGGGTTGTTCGGGCAAGGGACGAAGCTCCGTCAAAGCAGAATTCAAAACGTCGCAACGACACGTCTACGGTGTCGTAACGGTACGATCGGGACTGATCGTTCAGCGCGCAACTTGCGAGCCATCCTAACGATAGGTAGGTAAACCGAAGCTCTCCTTCTTGACTATTTCCACTATTTTCCGTCGGCGAGTCTTCCGATACCCATTATTCGAGCAGGTGGGGCGGTTCGCGGCGACACTTAGCGTACTGGCAGTCAATTGGTCGCGCTCTCCGGTACGCCACGTAATGACAAACGTCGTCGTCAGACACGCCTGGCATAGCAGTGTTCGATCTTCTATTGTCGTCTTTCGCCCCGCGAAAGCACGTTCCTTTCGCGGAGCGAAAGGCGACTATCGGACAGTAATTCCTCGAACGTTCCTTAGTGCCAGCTAACCTCGCATGATATCGACCTCACGGCAGCCTTGTCCGCCACCTTGTTCTGATATAAGCCGATACTGTCAGCATATCGTGGTAGTGGCAGGCTTCAACTCCCTTGTTCTTCAGCAACAGCGACGGCAGGGCGATTGAACCCCCCACCTGCCGAGTTCTGTGGAGTCGCCTTGACAATCACCTGCACGACCATTACCAAACCGTTGACGAAATCGGATTACGCTACGTGCTGGCACCGACGCGGTTGCCTGAAAGAAGGCCCTATATGAGTCAAGTGGACACAATGACTGCCCCGGAATCCCCGAAATCAGGTGCTGGCGAATTGACCGCCGAGGCTCTTTACGACAAGTGCCTGGTTCTAGGCCGCAACCTATGGTGGGCTTGGCACCCGGAGGTGATCAACCTATTTCGGGACCTGGATCCGATTCGCTGGCGCCAACTGGATCATAATCCAATCGCTTTACTACATGAGTTTACACCGGAGCGTTTGGCGGCGCGAGCCTCAGAAATGGTGCTTTACAGTCGAATCAACCACGCAGTGCGGCGGCTCAAGGAATACACGTCGACGCAGCCACCCTGGGGTGCGACGAACACGGGCGTTTTGGGTGCCCGGCCAGTTGCATATTTTTCCGCTGAATTCGGGCTGCACGAGTCACTGCCAATCTACTCGGGTGGCTTGGGAGTTCTCTCCGGTGACCACATCAAGAGTGCCAGCGGTTTGGGAGTCCCTTTGGTTGCGATTGGCCTGTTCTACGGGCAGGGGTATTTCCGCCAACACCTGGACGAAGACGATTTCCAGCGCGAAGAGTACCAGGACACAAAAGTAGAAAACACGCCGTTGGAACCTGCATTGAGCAAAGACGGCAAGCCGATCACGATCCAAATCGATACACGCAGTGGTCAGATTCTTGCCAAGGTCTGGCATGTGCACGTCGGTCGCGTGTCGCTGTACCTGTTGGATTCCAATGTCGAGGGTAACAAGCCGGAGGATCGTGAACTGACGAGTCGCCTTTATGGCGGCGACGAACGAACGCGGATTCGCCAGGAGTTGTTGTTGGGTGTCGGCGGCGTGAAGGCGCTGCGTGCTTTGGGGATCACACCTGGTGTTTATCACCTGAACGAAGGCCATAGTGCATTTGGTTCGTTGGAGGTGATTCGCGAATACATGCACGACGACGGGCTGTCGTTTGACGACGCGCTCCGCGACGTCGCTCAGAAGTCGGTATTCACGACCCATACCCCGGTACCTGCGGGTCACGACCGATTTGATGGCAGTCTGGTCGAGGAGCATTTGGGACCGCTACGTGATCAACTGGGAATTTCGTACGAACAACTGATGGGGCTAGGTCGCGTCGAACCGCAGAACGAGCACGAGTCGTTTTGCATGACTGTCGTTGGTCTCAAATTATCTCGCCGAGCAAACGCGGTCAGCGCACTGCATGGACATGTGTCCCGCCGGATGTGGGCCCATCTATGGCCCTGGCGAGTGGAAGAGGAAATTCCCATCGGACACATCACCAATGGCGTCCACATTCCGAGCTGGCTTGCTTGGCAGATGACGCAATTGTATGACCGTCACTTTCCCGCCGGGTGGATGGCCAATATGGGCGAATCCGCGGCTTGGCAGCAGATCTATTCCGTGGATCCAGGCGAGCTATGGGAAACGCACAATGCATTGAAGAACCTCATGCTGCAGTTTGTGCGTCGCCGTGTCAGCCGCCAATGCCGTCGGCGCGGTGAGAGCGAGGAGGCCGTGGAAACGGCTCGCAATCTTCTCGATCCCAGCGTGCTCACCATCGGCTTTGCTCGGCGTTTCGCGACATACAAACGAGCGAGTTTGCTGCTTTACGATATCGATCGCCTGTTTGAATTGATCAATGGCAAGGATCGCCCCGTCCAGATCGTTTTCGCGGGCAAAGCGCATCCCAAGGACGAGCCTGGCAAGCAGTTCATTCAACGTATTGCCAAGACACGTCACAATCACCGCTTCAACAATCGGATTGTGTACGTCGAAGACTACGACATCAACGTTTGTCGTCATCTAATCCAGGGTGTGGATGTGTGGTTGAACAATCCGCGGCGACCGTTGGAAGCGTCAGGCACGAGCGGCCAGAAAGCGGTACTCAACGGCGCGCTCAACATGTCGGTGCTGGACGGCTGGTGGGCAGAGGCATACGACGGCGCCAACGGATTTGCGATTGGAAACGGCCGCACCCATGTTTCCGACGAAATCATGGACCGTCGTGACGCGGAGTCGATGTACAGCGTGCTTGAAGAGCAACTCGTCCCAATGTTCTATGAGCGAGATATCGATGGTCTGCCGCAGCGTTGGATCAAAACGATGATGAATTCAATCGCCACGTTGGCCTGGCGTTTCAGCGCGCACCGGATGGTCATGGACTACACGCGTGCTTCTTATGTCCCGGCAGCCGGCGGATTGAGCTGTGACATGGACATTCAGTAATCACGTAGGCGAAAGTGTTATGTCGGTCTCCGCCTTTCTGGAAAAGCACTTTCGCCACTTCAACGCTCGCGAAACGCTCGCCGCAGCTCAAGCCTACAAGAAGCACACAGCGGAAGGTGGCAAGATTCTGCTGGCGATGGCGGGTGCGATGAGCACGGCCGAACTTGGGATTTCCTTGGCCCAGATGATTCGAGCCGGCCAAGTTCACGCTATCTCTTGTACGGCCGCAAACTTGGAAGAGGACATCTTCAATCTGGTCGCACACGACGAATACAAAATCGTGTCGAATTACCGCGACCTGTCGCCGCAGGGCGAATTGGCACTGCGTGACGACGGCTTTAACCGGGTCACTGACACCTGCATTCCCGAGACCGCGATGCGTCACCTCGAGCGATACTTGTTGGAGTATTGGGTGGAAGCAGGCGAAGCCGGCGTTTCAAGAGACGCGAATGAGTACTTTTTTCGGCTGTTCGACGAAAACAAACTCGAGCCCTACTACCAGATTCCACCCGAAGAATCCTGGGTTTTGGCTGCCCATGAAATGAGAATCCCCGTCTTCACGCCGGGTTTTGAAGATTCGACGTTGGGGAATATCTTCGCGGCACGCGTGATTGATGGGACCGTTAAATCGCATAGTGTCATCAAGAACGGGACGGCTCAGATGGAAACCCTGGTACGCTGGTACCTGGATGAATCGCCAAATGCGCCGATCGGCTTTTTCCAAATTGGTGGCGGCATTGCTGGCGATTTCGCGATCTGCGCCGTTCCACTGATCATTCAGGACTTACGCAAAGACGTACCGCTCTGGTCGTACTTTGCTCAGATCTCCGATTCGACCACATCGTACGGTTCGTATTCAGGGGCCGTTCCCAACGAAAAAATCACGTGGTTTAAGCTCGCCGAAACAGGCCCTAAATTCATGATCAATTCGGACGCCTCAATTGTAGCTCCGTTGATCTTTGCTTACGTCCTGGGCCAGTAGCCCGAATGATTCACCAGATTCGTGGGGTGTTTGCACTTTCAGTCCTCGGCACAGCCTCGCGTCAATCATCTATCTTCGGGCACGGACCAACGGTTGTTCTTGAACACATTTTCATCTGGATCGAATTCGGTGATGGTTGCTAGCGACAAAGGAGTCACGGGTGTGTCCTGCCCGGTCATCAAGATTGTCGACCAGCGGACGTTCTCCGATGAGGGTCGATTCTTCAACGGAAGATCCAACACGAGCAGTTCCATTGAAATCAGCTTCCTTAAGAGGCTCGCTGGTATTTGTTCGTCGCGCTGGGCGGCGGCGGCACTGAATTCATCCAGTGTGAGAATCGACGAATAGCGATTGAAGATCTCTTGAAACAGAGGGCGGGCTGAGAAGTTCAGGGCCTCGCGTCGATTGTCATTGCGTAACGCGCGGATGGCCGTCAACATCATCGATCGCTGTGACCTGGTGAGTTTGATTTCTGGCGAGGTGGTCAGTGACGGTGGTTTTAACTCGCCGCGGTCGTGTGCCGGATCCAGCAAGTAGACCATAGCCCGGAATTTTCGTTCTTCATTTGGTGATCGAGCCAGCCCGGCCATGCTTAAAAGAGAACTGCGGCCTTGGCCTTTCGGGTCCAAGTGAGCGGCCAACAAGTAGAGTCGAATCGCGGCGTTGCGCGCTTCCGGGTCTTCGCGTTTCTCCGATAGTTCATCCGCGTAATCGCGATAAGATTGCGGCTGATCCGGCTGCAATGCCGCTAGTCGATCAGGTACCACGGAAATGATCATTACATCGATGGTTGACCGAGGAACAACACGTTGGCGTATTTCACCGTTGGGAAGCAACTCGTCAACGATGACACGCTGGTCGTTTTGGCTGACCAGGAACCCCTTGATCGCTTCGGCACTGTCCTTTTCCAAGATGATCACGCCAAAGCACGGCGCAGTCCAGACTGCCAGCAGGCAAAACAGCAGTAACGTATAACGCGGCATGGCGATCTCGGTCTATTTGGAGCGGTTCCACAACATCCACATGCGGACAAGCGCGGATTGACTAGCGTGCAGTTGGGCGAGTGAATTGCCGGCGGCTCGATCCGCTTGACGCAAATCACGAATGATCCGATCGGCCTCTTCCGAAGCCTTCGGAGACTTTTGCTTCAGATCGGTCGCCAGGAGCTGAAACCAGATTCTTTCGAGTAATACGGTTAGTTGCAGGCGATTGGTTGCGATGTACTCGATCGCCTGCAGTTGATGCGGGATTTCCGCCAGTTGACGTGTTGTTTCCGTGTCCGCACCTGCCTCTGCAACTCCGGTCGAGTAGTGTCCGATGATGGCCTTCAAGACAGCGGCGGGGCCCGTGGCATCCGCATACGTGGGCTGGGGAACTCCCAACAAGTTTGCCTGCCGAAGATACTGGTCAAGCAACAGACTGCGCGCTCGATCGATCAATTCGGGATCGGAAACGCTCGATCCTTCAGCAGCGCTGTCAGCTAAAGCACGCCTTAACAACGCACCGCGAACCGCTTCACGTCCTGCTTCGCCGTCGCCCAACGTGATCTCTTCTTCAAGCAACCGTGACATCATCGTCTGCAATTGGTCGCGTTGCATCATGGTGTCATACATTCCATCGGCCATGGCCAGATGCAAATGGGCCCAGTGTCCAAACTTCGGCAAATGCTCTAGGACCTTGTCGTGCTCAGTGCGCGATTTGTTCGCGAGCAAATAGGCGGCCAACAGGCGCGCCTGTGCAGGCTTGAGGTCCCTCACGCGATCCGCTACACCGGCGATGCTTTCGATTCGCTCAACTCGATTGATCGATCCTTCGCGTTGCAGTCGCGAGAGGGCACTGTCGATTCTCTCCAGAGCATCCCAATCCGTGCCGACATCGGTCGGAAACAAGGGCTCGTCGTGGGGCGATCGTGCTGTCAGGGTCGTCGGTTCTTTCTCAATCATTTCGTCGAACGAGGTAAAGCCCAGTTCGCCTTGGGCGAGTGCGCAGCCGAGCGTTGCAACACGACTTAGGCGCGTTGCCAGATCGGCCGCCATAATCCGTTCGTCTGTTTCCGTGCTGGTTCGCGCTAATTCACGCTTGGCGATTTGAATGAAGTCGAGCGTACGGCCCTCGGTGGTGACCACTTCCGTGATCCCCAGCGCCTGCCGAATCTCGCCGGCAATTTCTCGGGCTTCCTCGGACATTGGTTTGAGATTGGCGCGACGGAGTAAGCCGATCTGCAGATGTGACTGCAGCGGGGAATTGGTCGTAGTTTCATACACGTCGATCAGTTTCGCGACGATCAGCGGATCGCGATTATCCACGGTGTCGTCAATCAACGTTTGAAACGCGCTCCACGAATCTTCGCTGGCGGGCAGGAACGCAGCCAGAAAATCTGCATTCAGGGTCTCCAGCCTTGGCCGATCAAGATAGCGGCCTGCTTCTTCGGCAATCACCGGATGCAGCGGCAAAGTGTCAGCGGGACGTGACGCGGCCGAGGTGATCATGAGGCGAAAAAGCCGCTCGGCCAGCGCACCCAGGCATTGGCGCTCGAGTTGGAGGAGTGGCTGATTGCGATCAATCGTGGTCCCTACGACCTGACCAATGGAACGAGCAATGTCGTCAGCGCGCCGAGCGTTGTCGCTGGCGGCATGAAGCGCCGCAACCGCCCCCCGCATGGCCCAAAAGATCCGTGGGTAGTCGTCCGCCTGTTCGCTCAAACGGTCTTCCGGTCCGGGAATCACGTTCACCAACCCCCGGCGGATCTTGGCGGCAGTCGCTGCATCAGGTTCGACAACATATGCCTGTGAAATCACAGTTAGCAGCATGTTACGCTGCACGTTGTCATCCGTTTGGTTCAAGGCAAACTTGGTGATCGCATCGTACGCGGTAATGCGACGCTCGGAATTCGGAGATCCGATTGCCTTCAATGCCGGACGCAATAACGGGAATTCACTTGACGCGTTGTGAATGGCCAGGACCAAATCAACGCTCCACCAACTATCATCGGTGTCATCCACTGGCGTGTCGGCATTAACCGTGACGGGCGGAGGATCTCGAACCGGTTCGACGGGAGTCATCCGCCCGCCCAGCATGGTCCATCCCAAAAAAACCACAACCAACATTACGGCTACCAGTGCAGCGAACAACGCAGCGTTTGAGAGATTTCGTTCCGATCGCCGTTTTTGATAGTTTTTTTGCGAACGTTGTTTGATAATCTTCTCGATCTGCTCCACCGGCAGTCCCCATTGTCCGCCTTCCTGGAGGATGCGATGCTTGACGTCAGACTCCAACCGGAGCGCGTCACCAAGTTGTTCTTCGACCAGACCTTCGATGTGCCGAGTTGCTTCTTCTTCCGTAATAATCTGAACCTGTTGTTCGGCCGCCAGTTCGCGAAGTACGGTTCGGGTCAGATCTGAATCAATGCCAAATCGCTCTTCACCTCGCTCGAGCATCATCGTGTGGACTCGAGCAGTGAGGATCCTCTGCGGCAATTGCCCGAGCATCTCTGCAGCAAAACGGCGAAAGGGTGCCAACCGTTGTCGTTGTGCAGCGTCCAGGCCATCGGTGTCCGTGGGCTTGCTCTCGAGCAAAGCGACGGCGGCGTCCACTTCACTCTGTGCCAAACCGACTTCTTCGGCCATGGCACCCAATAATACACGGCTCCGCGCATTCAAACCCCGGTTTTGTGCCAAGATCGGTGTGGCTCGATCCAGAAATACCAGCAAGCGCGGGTCGAGACTCGTGGATGCGTCGTCGGCCTGTATCTGTAACTTGGTGTCTGTTTCCAGCAACAGTTCCTTTTCCTGTGAGACGTCACGAACGAGTTGCGTGGCATAGACGCGCGACAACTTCAGGACCTTGGTTCCGTGAGCGACTAATCCTTCCTCAAGGTCGCTGGAGACATGTCCGACGGCGAGTTTGTCCAACGATTTGGCCACGAATGTGCTGAAGATCTCGTGTGGTTTCTTGGGGGCCTCGTGGCGAGGAGGTTCGGGCTTGCCTGCTTCTTTCCAGCGTTGACGCTGATTGATGTCATCCAAAGGCGCCTCTTGAGGCTGGCTGGCGCCTTGATGCAACGAGCGGATGACGTCGGCGACATCTCGGTCCGAGAGGCCAAGATCTTCAGCGGCCGAAGCGATCAACGTATGCGTTTTGGGAGTGAATCCACGCTGCTCGGCAATGATCGCCGCGGCTCGCTGCGATAGTTGCTCGCGGAGACCGCTAGAGGTGCCAGGATCTTCCGGTTCGCGGTTCGGTTTGGGCGGTGACGCTGGCGCTGGTGGCGGAGGAGGCAGTTCTGGTGGCGTCGGCGAGTTCAGCGAGAACGTCCTTTCGCGAATGGGTGGAATGCCCGGCGTTGCGTCTCGATCAGACGGTCTTGTGTCATTTGCCCGACCCTCCGGCACCGGATCGGAGGCAGTTGGACGGACGGGTAGCGGCGGAGGCTTGGAAGAAGGTTTGGAAGAAGGTTTGAGCGGCTGGAGTTCGACTCGTTCAATCACACCGCGGCGACGCAGATCCTCGACGGTTGCTCGAAGCTGACCGTCGCTCATTTCGAGTTCTTGCGCCAAGGCCACCAGACGTCGCCAATTCTCGGTGGCCAGCACGCGGCTTTCCAACACAATGGGTGCCGCTCGTTCAAGAAAAAGTTGGAGCTTCCTCTCTTCGTTGGGGTCCATCGTATGTGGAGGTGGCTGATTGGCCGCCATGATCTACTCGTTCGTCTGTTCGTGGTCAGGCAGTCGAGCGGTCGAGGTAAACTGTCAGGAAAACGTAGCTTGGCTCGTCAGTCTCGACACAGAATTGCGCGATTGAAACGCGAATACCTTCATCTCTCCTAATCTTACATCCTAGCAGATGTGGTCAGTGCATGGGTCGATCCGCCCTTCGGTCGCCAACGGGTCTTCAGGGTGCCAGCCGATCTTCAGCGTGCCAACGCGGCAATCTTTCCTCTCCACGGCTGTGGGACATCTGGGTACAGCAAGTGGAATTGGCCCAGTACACTCTTGAACTTGCCAGGGTCCATGTTCGCGAGGCAGGCGAGCTGATGGTACTTTGCTTCATACCAATCTGTGGATCCTTTTTTTAAGCCGGCCAAGAGCGTTCGCCAGTGTTGAAGTGCATTGCCGTATTGGCCTGCCGAGAAATGCGCCAATCCAGCGCGGCGGAGGTAGTTCTTGTTTTTGGTTTCCTCGCCAGACAGCGCGATGAGCAGTTTATCCAACCGCTCGGCGGCTTCCCGATGGTCACCAAGTTGGTCTGCGTACTGAGCGGCCTTGGACATTGCGACACGGGCGTTCTTTTGTTCGATGAGCGCTTGTGAGCTGTCCCCAAACAGTTCAGACAGCCTCGCGTAGACTCGGTGCGCTTCGCGAACTGCTTGATTCGGTCCGGAATTGCCGGCCGATTCGGCGGCTGCGTCGGCTGCCTTGGCAGCTGCTACCAAACCAGACAATTCAAACGGCGAACCCTGTCCTTTCTCGGCGAGCCATCTTGCATGGCTTGTGCGCACCGCTTCGTTCTTGGTGCCTTCAGCTAGTCTCATCGCGTGATAGTGGTACTCCGCCACCACGTTGGATGAGTCAGGCAACACGTGGGCCCACTCTGCGGCGCGGTCCAGGTACGATTTGGCCAGTCCGACATCGACGGGTTTCCTGTCCAAAACAACACTGGCTGCCAGAGAGCTGACTTTGACTTTCTGGGAGGCGTTGCTGCCGGAGCTTGCTGCCTGCAGATAGATGTTGACGGCGGCAAGTAACTTGTCACCAGCCTCGCGACGTTCCTTGCCAGCCTTAGACTTCCATTGCCCATGCCGGATAATGCAAATATCATATCGCGCCGCCAGGTAGTTCGCGTTGCCGGGTGGCAGTTTTTCAAGGTTGGCCAGGTTCTCCGCCGGCGATGACGCGTTCTGGCGTAACTTACTGATGTGATAATCGGCCCGCTGGGCGTATTCATGGTTGGGGTAGTCGCGTTTCAATTGTCGCAGCACATCGATGGCGGCTGCCACAAATCGCGGCTGTTTTTTTACGAGCTTTTGGTACGACACAAATGCTGCCCAAGCTGCATCCACCGCTTTTTCATCGTTGGTTGCCTTACGTGCTGCGGCCGCCGCTTCAAACATCCTCGCACTATCTTCAAAGCGCTCCAGGCGGTAATAACATGTGGCGAGGTGGGTTTGGCATTGGCCAAGCGATGCCAAGTCCTGCTTGGCATCGTCCGCCCCAATCGCGCGCTCCAGAGTAACCACTGCTTCCCGAAACAGCTCTTTCGATTTGGACTTCTCGGCTTGTTCAGTCAATTGCTGTCCCTTGATCCAGTTGAGATAGAATCCGGTCGAGCCAGCAAGGTCGATCTTGTATTTTTCCAAGAGGGCACGGACTGGTCCGCGTTGACGCAGCTTGACCAGACCTGCGATCCCAAGCATTCCCAATTCCCGCAAGTCGGGCGTGGGTGTTTCGGCTCCAGCAAACGCAGCACGCACCAGACTGACACAGAAGCTGACCTTGCCACTTGTTGCAGAACTGGTCAAGACAGCGACTTGCTTCTTGGCATACTCAAGCGCCAGATCAAGCCGGTCAGCGTTTAGCAGCGCTTGCAAACGCCAATAAGGGCCCTCATCCTGCACCTTTGGCGGTGCGCCGCCACTTTCCAACCACTCGAAGCACTTCTGACTCCCACTTAGATTGCCCGCGCCGGCTTCCGCCAGTCCCAAACCTATCAGTGCCTGGGCCCGCCGGATAGACTCCAACCCTAGGAATTCCGCCTCTTCGTCGGCATATTCCGCTGTTGTCCCGAGCAGCGTGCGAAACATATCACGCGCCGCCGCATACTCGGTCGTTTGGGCACCCGTACTCTGACGCGCTAACCCAAGATAGTAACTTGACCAACCCGCGAAATAACCCGCGCGACCCGCAACGGACTGCAGTTGCATCGATTGCTGCTCTTTGGCGGCTTGCTCGTCGCCTTCCTCCAGTGCGTCGATCTCGTCCAACAGCTTGTCGGATTCCGCTTTGAGCTGACGATACGATTCCATCAGCTGAGGCGTGATGCGTGTCAGGATCGAGTGCGCGTCGTCGCGCGGCGCGGCGGCACGACGGTCGACAATCCACTGCCCAATCAGCTTCTCTGCCCGATAGAAGTCGGCCTGCAACAGCATCACTTTCAGCGACGCTGTCTCCGCTTCAGGGACATTGGAAACCAGCCGTTTGATTCGCTGGACGACGTCATCATAACGTGTCTTGTTCGAGGAATATGCGACCAATTGGCTGGCATAGAGGTCCGCCAGCCGTTTCGCGGTCTCCACGCGCTGCACGTCCGGAAGCTCGCCTTCAAGCACCTCTTCGAGATGCAGCGTGCGGAGGTCGACCAGCCCCAAACGTGTCAGGAACTTCTCCAGCTGAAGATCGTCCTTGTCGTCGGACCAAGCCACGTTTCCAGCTAGCCAGGCAAGTGTCAAAAAGAAGAAGCTGGCCACGGAAAGCCAGCGAGCCAACCTTCGAGGCAATCGACACGGCTGAATGCCGAGTGGTGTTTTGTCGGTCGACAGATTCATTTGGGTGGTACGTAAGTGACGGTAGTGAAGTCAGCATCCTTACAAGATTGGATTGCGGCAGCGGCCATGCCGAAGGGGGCATCGTCGCTAACCTTGACGTAGGCTCCATCCAACTTGCTGGGGAACTGGCGGAGGATGCTGGTCAGTTCCGTGGCCACCAGAACTTCCCGAGCGCCAATGCGATAGACGAATTGACCGCCACTGTTGACGATCTCGACAATGGCCGGCTCCATGTCGCTGGCTGATGAACTGGCGGAATCCTGGTTCTTGATATTTGAATCGAGCTGTCGTTCTGTCTTGACGAACGATGCCGTCGTCATGAAAAAAATAAGGAGCAAGAATACGACATCGATCATGCTGGTCATGGACAGCTCGATCTTCTCGCCGTGTTGCGTTCTTCGGTTGGTTAGTCGCATCGCGAAATTCGTTATTCGGGGGACTCGACGGCGTTGTTGACGCGTAGAACGCCGATTCGGCTGAGCGCTTTCATCACTTCGTTGGTGTGTCGGCTGACGCCTCGCTGGTCTGTGCGAACTGTCACCTTCAGCCGCCTCGCATCACCTCCCAGGGCACTCAGCTCTTGGCTGACCAGAGAGACAAGGCGGGCCAGAGAAACCTGGCTGCCGGCAACGCGGTATTCACCTTCCCTGGTGACGTTGATGGTGATGTTCGCTGTTTGCTGATCCTGCGAGCCCTTTTGTTGGGCCAATTCGAGCTGTTCCTTGTTGACCTTCGAAACTTGGGTGACCGTCATGAAAAAAATGATCAACAAGAACACGATATCGATCATGGGCGTCATGTCCATGTTCGGTCGAGTTGAACGGCGGCGTTTGGTGAGGCGCATTGCGAATTTGCCTTGACGTGAAGGTGCGGTCTATCGGATCGCCCAAGGGCGACGTTGCCGGACTTCTATTTGCGCCGGCCCAACGGCATCATGATCTGCTCGACGCGCTTGCCGGCTTCGGCGACGATTGAATCGATCTTATTACGAAAGAAACTAAATGCGACCATCGTGGGAATTGCGACCACCAGTCCCAGTAACGTCGTCACAAGCGCCTGGCCAATCCCACCCGCCAGTTCGTCCGGCTTGGCCATGCCGCCTTTGATGGCGATCATATTGAAGGCTCGAATCATGCCTAAGACCGTTCCGGTCAGCCCTAACATTGGCGCGATGGAACCGATCAGGCCCAGGACTTCTGTTTTGCGATAGAGCCGCCCCGTCTGGTCTTCACCCGCCTCTTCGCAGGCCGCTTTGTATTCGGCAAAACCAAATTCGGATCCCTTGTATCGTTCAAGGCCAGCCAGGATCACTTGCGATACCAGCGATTGACTCTCGTGTGTTTGACAGGCTTCGATGGCCTGGTCGATCTGCCCCTGACCGATCAATTCATCCAGTTCCTCGATGACAAGTTCGGGCATCAGGGTCGCTTTGCGAATCGTCAGAAAATGCTCCACGATAAAGCCCAGCGACACCATCGATAACAGGATGATCAGCAGCCCGACGATGCCGCCGTCTATGATCGTGTCCAGCAGCGTGCGGGTTTTCTCTGTTTCCTCTGCTGTGTCAGCCGCTGCAGCGGCGGCTGGTGGTGTGGAAATGGTTGGATCGACATCTTCCAACGTCTCGTCCTGAGCCATGGTCAGGCGATTGGAAAACGAGGTGGCCGCAAAGATGGCCAGCAAGCAAAGCAAGATTCCTTGAACAGCGAACGCCTTAGTCATGGTGTTTCCTGAGGGGTTTCAACAGGCGAAGGGGCAAGGGCCTGAGCAGCGAGGTAAGTCTGGCCGTAACGCACGAGCAGTTCGTTTCGCAAGGCGACGCTCCCGCGCACGTCGTCTAGCTGCTTCAAAACATCAACGCCGTGAGACAGCGCGGCGGCAGAGATTTCGGGAGCTTGACTGCCATACAACGCGGGAATCCGCAGCAACCGCACGAGCCCGCTTCTTTTGGTGTCCACATCGGTCGAGGCCAACTGGACACGACCGAGCCAATACAGGGCGAGCGGTTGGTTCTGGGGCGAGATGTTCACCAGGCGCGCATCGAGCGCTGCGGCCGCGGCACCCGGCTTGCCTGTCATCAATTCTCGTTGCACGGCGATGATGTCGCGTAGTTCGTGGATTGGGCCCGAGTCACTCTTGATCGCGCCCAACACACGATCGGCGGTGGCAGTGTCGCCCGCAGCCAAGGCCAGTGTGGTGAAATAGACGTAGGCACCTTCCGGCCGCGGGCGGCTTATCGCGCTGATCGATTTGTAGACGCTCGGCAATGCTGCTTTCGCGGCCGCGACGTCGAACCAGACCGGCGCCAATGACGCACACATGCCAGTTTTCGGATCATATTTCAAGCGACGCTCGCCGGGCAGCACACCATTCGAACCGCTTTGGAGACGCAGGTACTGATAACAGCGACAGTACGGCTCGACGGCAGACTCACGCTGTCCGATGGCAACCCGCGACCACATCGTGGCCTGCATGACCAAGTAGGCCGTCGGGCTTTTCCGATCCATGTACCGCGGATAAACAGCCTCGGCATGCGGTGACAGATCCTTGTAATCGCCAACTCGCATCCGCTGACGAATTCGAAACAGGGGGTCGCCCAGTTCCTTTAACATGCGATCGAACTGAGGTTGTTGGTCGTCGGCCACACGGGCCTTCTCAATGTCGTACCAACCGACCACGCGATCGTCGTCCAACCGCACACCATCTTCGTCGAATGTGACCACTTTCGGCCCGTCAATGATCTTCAGATTGCGCAGGATGATCCGATCCGCAACCGCAGCTTGAGCAGCCAGGCTGACAAGGATGATTGCCAGCAGCAGCAAGCGGATTGAGTGCAACGCAATGCCGAAGTGAAGAGTGATCCGTCTCATAGGCTCGCGAAGAAAAGAGAACCGCGACACGCCCCGGCCTGCTGGACCGTGGTTTGCTGATATTGTAGCGAAGTTTCGGGTTCGGTCGACCGCGGCACGACGATGACCGAGCGCAGCCATGGAGTGCGTGACATGTCAATTTGGGCGACTCGGGTCGGTTTTCGGGGGCCGAACTGTGATTCGTCGCAGGAAGGCGGCGATAGGCGTTTTGGTGAGCGCCCGATGTTGGCGTGGGGCGCGAATCAAAAACGCTTCGGCTTCTTCGATTACGCGACCGTGGACGACAGTTTGCCACAAAAAACTTGCATCAACATACCAGGAGCTTATACTAACTGCCCTCATATAGAAAAGTTCTTATCTTGTTGATTCTGCAAATCTCTCAAGCGCAAAGGGGAAGTCAATGAGCTCTTCTCGAAAAAGGATCGGTTTTACGCTGGTCGAGTTGCTGGTGGTAATTGCCATTATCGGCATTCTCGTCGCTCTGTTGTTGCCGGCCGTGCAAGCCGCGCGTGAGGCGGCGCGGAGGATGTCATGCGGCAACAACCTCAAGCAGATCGGCTTGTCGTGCCACAACTACCACGACACGTACAAGACGTTTCCGCCGGGCAACATCACCCCGGGTAATTGTTGTGGCACTCCTAGCGCTGCCACATGGACACTATTTATCTTGCCGTTCCTGGAACAGCAGCCGCTACACGATCGTTACAACTTTAACCTCTGGAACGACGCTCGCCCGGGACGACGCGGTCGCACTGGGGGACCCAACGCAGCGGTCTGCATGACGTTTGTCAAGACTTTCATCTGCCCGTCAGATGTCAATGTCAGGGGGTTGCAAGAGCCTCGTAGCGGACCGGGTAGCAATATGCATTATGCGCCGGGATCCTATCGTGCCGTGAGTGGTGCCAGCACGGGAGCCTGCTGGTTGGATACGAATCAGTCCAACAGTTTCTGCACCAACAATCGGGGTGTCCTCCACCACGTAGGGGCGACTCCCAGGCCACATAACCATCGGGGCCGTACCGGCAGTCGGTCGGAATTCACACCGGAGAGCTTTTCTAGCATCCTGGATGGCACGTCCAATACGTTGCTCGTCGGCGAAATGCACACCACGCCCACGGACAGGAATTCGCGCGAGCGGAGGGGGTTTTGGGCCTACAGCTACACCTCCTACAACCAGTCCAGTATCACTGTGGGTCAACCTCGCATATTCATCCCCAACTACACCAGGTGTGTCCGTGTGGGGGGACGCGGCGGTAGTAACGTCTGTAAGCGAGGATGGGGTGGCCTTCATCCAGGTTCCCACATGTTCTGCTTGGCGGACGGTTCCGTAAGAGCCATTGCCCGCACCGTGGACCTGGGAGTCGGTCGCAACAACACCAGGGTCCGGAGCATGGGTGTGCTACCCGCACTGGCTTCCATTCAGGGTGGCGAATCGGTGATATTACCAGACTGAGCCGTGTGGATTTGAGAATCGTGGCGCGGCCAGGCGAAACCGTTCGCGGGTCCGCGCCGTGGAGCTCATCCTCGGGGCTGCCACAGTTCTCAACAATTGGAGATTTCATCCTATGTTACGATTTATTCCTTTGGGTCTAGCCCTGCTGGTCGCCGCCGGTTGCGGTGGCGGCGAGTTCACGACGGGACAGGTGTCCGGTACGATCTCCTTGGATGGAAAACCGTTGCCCAACGTGCAGGTCACGTTCACGCCGAACGACAAGGGCGATGGTCAAAGCGTTGGTATTGCGCAGGGAACGACAGATTCCGCCGGAAACTACTCGCTCGTCGTCACGACAACCGAGGACAAGGGGGCCGTGCTTGGGGAGAACACGGTCACGATCGTGGCCAACGAAGACTCTGATGAAGATTCCGATGAACTCGATCCGAATGCGGCCGACCCAATTCCCACACACGACTTCTCGTTTGACGTCAAGGCGGGCCAGAATACCGCGGATTTCAACTTGGATAGCAGTGCCGGATTTGCTGATAGTGACGCCGCGGAGGACGATGGCGACGACGGGTCGTAGTGAGGCCAGGCGGTAATTCAGCGACGGGCACCGACCGCAGGTTGGTCGGTGAGCGTGATGCCGTAACCGAGCGATAGCTCGCGTCGGTCCGACGCACAGCCTCGCTGGTCGATCAACCAAAGACGATTCATCTCGTTTGTGAGGGCTGCTGGTGCACCCATTCCAACGAATTGCTGTTGCGGGCGTGCTCGTCGCAGGTTCGGCCGTGTTGGTATCCGGCTGCACCAACAGTTCTTCGATTCCCATCCAAACGACCGGGGCAAAGCCTCACGCGGCTCCCCGTGAACTCACTTCGATCGCGAACGTCGAAGACTCCGAAATCGGCAAGATCGTTTCGTTTTTTGGCAGCGATGTTACCGATGTCGAGTTGGAGCAGTTGGCTGACCTGGAGAACGTCTGCCAGTTGACGTTGCAGGAGTGCCGGGAGATTTCCGATCAAGGATTGGCTGCGTTGGAGAACGCAACCGCCCTGAAGCTCCTTAGGCTGATTCGAGTCCCGGTAAGCGACGAAGGACTGAAACATCTGCGGGCGGCGAGCTCGTTGGACGAGCTGCTGTTGGCTCATACCGAAGTTACCGGTGCGGGGCTCGAACATCTAGCCGGCACACCGATCGCCAGACTATCGATTCACAGTAGCAAGGTGACTCCCAGCGGACTTGCTTCGCTGGTCAAACTGACTTCGTTGCGGGAGTTGGAACTGCACTGCCCGGCTGTGAGAATCGAGGACCTGGCCTCGTTTGCACCGCTCGCCCGCCTCGAACTGTTGGTGGCTGAGCGGACACCGCTGGGGCCGAATGGTTTGGAGAAGTTACGCAACCACGGGCAGCTTCGCAAGCTGGTGGTGAGCGCCGTGGATCTTAAGGATGACTCGCTCGCGGTGCTGAGAACATTGCCTGAACTCGAGGAATTGTCACTCGCCCACGCCCAGATCACCGACGATGGTCTCAAACAGTTCGCGTCGTCGAAACTGAAGAGGCTGACCTTGATGGCCTGTGAGAGGGTAAGCGATAAAGGCTTGGAGAATCTTGGCGGCTTGACGGCGCTGGAATACCTTGACGTCACCGAATCCGGCGTTCAAGGGGTCGATCTGACGGGGCTGGCGGTGATTACGACGTTGCGCGAAGTGACGATGTCGGGCGACCAGTTCAAGGGAAACGCCGCATCGATCGAGGCGTTGAAAGAGCTTCTGCCGAACTGTGTCGTACAAATTCTGCGTGGCTAATGCGACTCTTTGCGCCGCTTGCTGGCTCTTTCGTGATTCGCGACTTTGACAAACACAATGTTGAACCGACTGCAATCGTGTTATCATGTCGCGCAGAGATCAGTGTTTCAAACGGTCTGGGCCTCCAGCGGTTTGGCCGAACGATGGCGTGCGAGTTGCCAAGATTCTGAGAGGTTGGCATGTACTATTGCGATCGCTGCGCGGGCGAATTCGAAATCTATTCGGCACCGGGGAAATGTCCCCTGTGTGATCAATGGGTCGGAATGGAGTGCACGGGTTGTCGGCACGCGGGCTCTTCGAGACGTTTCATCGAAGCTGGCGACAAGTGCCCCAAGTGCGGACGAGATGCCAACATTCCAGGACGCAAGAAGA
>JASLPZ010000034.1:0-3275 GCA_030744725.1 Pirellulaceae bacterium | reverse complement strand
ACGTCCTATCTTCTGGTGGCAGGCTTGATCGTAGTGATCGTCGCCTTCATCTTCCTCGTGTATGTCTTTGCGACGTTTGAGGCCACGAGCCGTCCGCTACCGGATCTCCACTTCCGTCCTATAGAAATTCCATCTTGAATTTCGACGCCTCAATCGTGAGCCGAAACTCATTCGACAGCTGATCACCAGACGCAGCATTGTACTGGTTGGCTAAAGCGTTGGAGAGCAGCCGAAAGGTCGTTGCCAGTTGCGAGTCAGAAGCAAGTAGATCTTCGATCGCGGCGCGATCGGGATGGTTACCGTCGACTTGAATGTCCCCGCCGTTGCCGACTTTCAACGGGATCGCTTCGGAGAGATCGATCCCGCCAGCTAGCAACCGCTCGCGTAGCCGGTCGACGTACGCTTCGAGTTCTTCGAGCGGTTGACGACGGATTGCTTCCAACTGTGCCGCCTTCGGTGATCTTGAGAACGCCTCCGGTGATTCCAGGAACTCGGTCGCGGGATGGCCAACGGGTACATTGGCAGCATCCGCACTGGATGGATCGTGCCGCCCGAGCAGTTTCTGGAACGACAGTCCGTCCGTGATCTGCTCGACCACATCGCTGGCCAACGGAGCGAGTGCGTTGCCGGCAATCGAGAGCAAAGGCGAGATCGCCATGTTCGTTCCTGGTCTGCCTGTAGTGAGCGCCTGTCCGATATCTCTGCCAGCGTGCTAGCTGGTCGAACCGGCGAGAAGTCTTTGTTTGATCGGTCGTTGCACCTGGCAAGTTGAATTTGAACGCCGGGCTGACGCGAAATCTCGGTTGTCCACAATCCACGTCGCCGGTACCATCCTCGACTAGTGAATCTGGGAGATTCAGTGAGGCAGCAGATGGCAAACGCCAATTCAAGTAGCGCTCGGTCTCAAAGTGGCGGCGGCAAGTCCACCGGTTCGACGACATTGTCGCGGCGCAAAGCAGATGGCGTTTTCTACACACCGGATTCGATTGTGCGCTATATCGTCCGGCAGACTCTTTCGCCTTTGCTCACCGAGCTGACCGAGGGCTTGCCTCCGCTGCGGGTACTCGACCCGGCGTGTGGCGATGGCGCATTCCTGGTCGAGGTGTTTCGCTTTCTCGCTGCGCGCGAGGAAGGTCTTCAATCGAACCAAGATGCCATGCCGCTTTCAACGATAGCGGTCGATCGGCGATTGCGGGTCATCCGAGACCACGTATTTGGCGTCGATATCGATCGGCACGCAGTTGCTGCTGCAAAACGGCGCTTGGCCCGTTTAGCGATTGGGATCGACACGGACGACGACGCGACGACGGCGGCGCAACAGCGCAGTATCGAACGACTGGCGCGGCGCTTGGCCGGCAACATTCGTTGCGGCGATGCATTGTTGGGACCTGAGTTCTTCCTGAACGACAGCGGCACATTCAAGATGAAAGGAGGAGGCCGCACGGCGCCGTTCGCTTGGAGTCACGATTTCGCCCATATTTTGGATCATGGTGGCTTTGATTCCATCGTCGGCAATCCACCCTACGTCAACATCCGCCTGCTTGGCCAGTCGCGAGGCGACGCCATGAAGGAGTATTTTTGTCACCGCTACCAATGTGCTCGAGGCGCGTACGACATGTATGTGCTGTTTCTGGAAAAAGCATTCGAGTTGCTCCGCGTTGGCGGAACCTGCGGTATGATCGTACCGAACAAGATCGCCGCACTCGACTATGCCATGTCCTGCCGAGGGATGCTGCTGGAACAAACCACGCTGATGCACATTACGGATGTGGCTCGTCTTGGCCTCTTTCCAACGGTCAGTGTTTATCCATATGTGTTGAACTGGAAGAAAGAGATTCCCAGTGTTGACCACATGGTCGCCATACATCACCCGAATTCCGAAAGCGAATTGCAGGCTCCCGAGCCGGCGATTGAAGTGCACCAATCCAGTTTTTCACCAGAGACCGGTTTTCGCATCCACGGCGAATTGGATGTGGAGTCGCGGGTGCCGACGCAGCCATTGGCATCACGCGCGATGTTGCACAGTGGCACGACCGGCTTTGTCGCTCGCCAGATCGCGGCGGCGCTATTGGAATTCCCAGTGGCTGGAGACGAGCCATGTTTCGAGTTCATTGTGACGGGCAACATCGACCGTTATTCCATTCGCCCCGGCAACGTGCGATACATGAATCAGCGTTACCAGCAGCCGATGTTACCGATGGCTTCTGAAGAGTTGAGTGCGAACAAACGGCGTTTGTTTGCGGGACCGAAAATCGTCGTTGCGGGAATGACCCGGCGGCTCGAAGCGGCCTTCGATACAGGAAATCGAGCGCTCGGCGTGCAAGTCTTTGCCGCCGCAGACCCACAAGACGACCCTCGCTATTTGCTGGGACTTTTGAACTCGAAATTACTCTCCTATCTGTTTCGGATTCGCTTTCAAGCCAAACGCTTGGCCAACGGATATCTGGCGGTGAACAAGTCTCAGCTGGCGCAGTTGCCAATCCGTGTGGTTGATGACGAGGATCCGGTCGAGCGCTCGCTGTACGATCAAATCGTCGCCGGGGTCGATAAGATCACGGCCCTTCATCTGCAGCTGGCCGTTGCGGCCGAGCAAGCGTGCGTCCACGACTTGCAGGGCCAGATTGACCGGTGCGACGCGGAAATCGATGATTGCGTTTATGATCTCTATCGCGTGACGGAAGACGAACGCCTGGCGGCCGAAGCCATCCCAGGCTAGGGACTGCCATATCTGCAATAGTCGCTGTTCGCTCTGTGAATTTGGCATTATGTTCGCCGAACGAACAACGGCTACACGACAGTTGTTGATCGGGCGGTCCTGAAGCTGCACGGTCCATAGTCAGGTTCACAGCGTTTGCCCTACAATGTGGTCATGGCAAACACAGGAGAGAAACCGCTAGGAATTCCCTACAAGTACGTTCGGCTTGTGGGAACACGCGAAGCGCTGAACGTGTTCTTCCAAAATGCGGAGATCGATCTGGCGTCAGAGATCCAAGGAATCGGAAGAGAGTTACTCCAGGCCGTGGAAGTTGCGATTAGAATCGACATGCCACTGGTGTTGAATTTTCAAGGCGTTCAGAGAATCTCATCGGCGTTGGTTGGGAAGCTCGTGCTGCTGAATAAGAAGACAAAGGCCGAGGGAATGAAGTTAGAGTTTCGGGAAATGTCAGATGCCGTTCGAACCGTGATTCAAAAAGTGATGTGGCCCACCGATAGCGACTGAAACTGAGCCTTGTCGTAGCTCCGCCACTGGGAGACAGACATAAGGCAAAGAGAAT
>JASLPZ010000349.1:0-7312 GCA_030744725.1 Pirellulaceae bacterium | reverse complement strand
AACAAAACCACATCGGGCGCTAGCCTTTTCAACCGCCCAAGCGCTAGCGTTTTCAAACGCCGTTCACAATTCATCCGCCCCGAACTCGCGCGTGTGTCGAACAAGTTTGTAAGGTCCAGGCGAACCCTGCGATGGAGAGTGCATTCTCGTCAGCCGGAGAGCTGTCTTGCCAGCGTTCTCCTTGCTCCTCCCGCATGCAACATGGAAGCCATCAATGACACGCGGCCTGACCTGAAGGGAGGTAAACCAGAAGTCTCGCGGTTGACCCACAAGCCATCTAACTAAGATGCCGGTCTAATTAACGCCTAATTTCTGAGGAGAATTCAAATGGGAAAAAAGAAACCTGCTGGTGTTCCGGAAACCTACGAGTGGAAAGATCTGCTAGACCCGAGCGGCGTTGTCTTGGAGATAGAGCCCGCGGTTTCCAGACCATATGGAGAGACCATATGGAGGATCTGTCAAAGCAATTCTGAAATACTTTGCAGCCATTAAAAAGGCCGCCGAACTGGCTGGGAATGTAAAGAACCCTTTCGTCCAGATCTTCGCGAAGTACGTCGAGACACTCATGAGGGCCGCGGATGCGATTGTAAAAGCGGGAGATCGCATTAAGAAGAGCAGCCCTGGTGGAATAGTCAAACTGACAGTCGCAATCCCAATCGTCACGCGGCGCGTGACCATTGTGCGATCGGGCGACAAATTCGAAGTCATAGACGAAAAGGTCGTGTCGACGAGATTCCGCGTAAAAAAGACTGACGGCACTTTCGATATAAGCAACATCGGGACATACGTGAGGATGATTGAGCAATATGAGAGCAATCTACAGGCCTATCTGAAAGCGCCGTGGAAAGCGCCGGGCAAGCTGATCGTTGCCAAGAAGAAAGAGGAGAAGGAAGAGAAGGAAGAGAAGGAAGAGAAGCAAGAGAAGCAAGACCCCAAGAATGCCGCATTGCTGGAAGAACTTAAGAAAGAGCTGGCGGAGTTGCGCGAGGACGAGACGGAAGACAAGGGAAAGCTAGAAGAATTGAACAAAACCTCGAAGGAGTTGAACTCGAAGAGACCCGATCAGAAGAAGGTCATTGCCGAGTTTGACGCGGATGTCAAAAAAGCCGAGAAAGTATTCAAATGCAAAAAAGGGACGCTCGATGGCTACAAAAAATCGCTAAAGAGGGCTCAAGAGAGACTCGCCGACGCGAAGAAACGCAAAGACGCCAAAAAAGTAAAGGCCTGGACCTCTAACGTCAAATGGAACACGGACATGATCGCAGAATACGACGAAAAAGTGAAGAAAGCGGATCAAGACCTAAAGGAGGCAAGGCAGCGGCGTAAAGCCAAGTTCACACCAGCGGAATTGCAGAAGGCGCGCAAGATGGTGGCAGAAGCCATCAAATACACGCGGAACGAGCTGAAGAAGATCCAAGCCAACATCCGTGAGGTCGAACGAAGAATGAAATAGCAGCCGTGGGGCGCCTATCCGAATTCTTTGGGAAAGGTCTTTCGGTTCCTCGTAAGCTTGCGGACCACGCTGTTGAGCGATTCGATCACATTGGTCGTGTAGATCGCCTTGTGAATCGTTGGCCGAAAGTCAACAGCATGATGATTTTGATATTCTAACGACTGATTCCGCTGCGATCCCCTCCGAACGACCAGGCTCGACAGAGAAGAGATCACCATGCACTTCAACCCTCTCGCGGCAAAGCCGTTGCCTCACCGCAGTTTCGTAGCACGTCATTTACGACACAGGACAACAACAAGGACGGTCTTGGTTCTCGTGGCGGCTCTGTCACAAGTTGTTACGCCCAATGCCCTTTGTGCCGATCCGAAGCCACGACCGAACATCGTGATCATCATGGTGGACGACATGGGCTACGAAGGCGTTAGTTGTTTCGGCAATCCGTATTTCAAGACGCCCGAAATTGATCAGCTGGCCGCCGAAGGGATGCGACTGACGGATTTTCATTCATCGGGCACGGTCTGCTCGCCGACCCGTGCCGGATTGCTGACAGGTCGCTATCAACAGCGAGCCGGTATTGAAGCGGTCATCCATCCCGTCGTCACACACCCGGAACACCGCAAGGGGCTCAAAGAATCGGAAAATACCTTCGCCGAAATATTGCGGCAGGCCGGATATACCACGGGGTTGATCGGCAAATGGCATCAAGGCTATCCGCACAACTCGGCCGAATATCATCCGCAGAATCACGGCTTCGACGAATTCGTCGGTTATCACAGCGGCAACATCGACTTCATCAGCCATGTCGGCGACCACGTGAAACATGATTGGTGGCACGGTCGCAAAGAGACTCATGAAACTGGCTACTCGACACACTTAATCAATCAATACGCGGTCGGCTTTGTCGAACGTCACCGAGACAAGCCGTTTTGCCTCTACATTGCCCATGAAGCGATTCACAATCCGGTGCAGGTTCCTGGCGATCCCGTGCGGCGGAGTGAGGCAGATGGATGGAAGCGTTGGAAACCCGTTAACGCAGCGGAACGGATCGAAAAATACAAAGGCATGACACTGCCGATCGATGAAGGTGTCGGCCAGATCAGAAAGAAACTCGTTGAACTGGGACTCGACGACAATACGTTTGTCCTATTCTTCTCCGATAACGGTCCGGCGCGCGACTTCCCCAGTGGGAGCCCGAAGCTTCGTGCAGGCAAGGGATCGGTCTATGAAGGTGGCCACCGCGTGCCGGCAATCGCCTGGTGGCCAAATAGGATCGAAGCAAACACGTCATCGGCGGCAGCCGCGATCAGCATCGACGTGATGCCGACCGTGCTGTCGGTGGCCGGCGTCGAGCCACCCGATGATCGTCCACTGGATGGCGTCGATCTCTCGCCGATATTTTTCGATCAACAGCCATTGGATGCCCGCCCCCTATTCTGGGCGTCGCTCTCCAACGGCGGTCGCCGCAGCGAAGCGATGCGGCAGGGCGACTGGAAGTTGGTCGTGCAGCATCCGCAAGCCCGGCCGGGAACCTTCGAGCGAGAGAAGGTCGAACTTTACCGCCTGGACCGGGATCTGGGCGAGAAGAAAGACCTTGCCGCGGACCAACCGCAACAGACCGCTGCCATGCTACAACAGCTAAAGACGTGGTTTGCCGAAACAACTGCCAAGGCGACATCACAACCGGGTGGCTGGATTGCCAGCCAAGCGAAGCCGCGTCGGATCAAGCCCAGAAACCAACAAGCCGATCTAACTCGCGATGTAAAACGTCAGATTCAAACCCCGTTCGCCGCCAACTTTGCGCTTTCGGAGGATGATGTCGTGGTGTTCATGGGCGGAACAACCGTCGCTAAACAAGACGACTTTGGCTACGTCGAAACTCTCCTCACGCTGGCGGCTCACCCGAAGCGAGTATTCTTCCGCAACATGGCCTGGCCGGCGGACACCGTCTATCGCCAGCAGCGGCCGCTTAACTTTGGAACACAGTTGGAACAGCTCGATCGCGTCGGTGCCACCATCGTGGTCGCGACATTCGGCCAGATGGAAGCCCTCGATGGTCTGGCGAAACTGCCACAATTTGTCACCGCGTACGAGGCCTTGTTGGATAAAGTCGCGCGTCGCACTCGAAAGATCGTCCTGATCACACCATTGCCGTTTGCCAGCCCGAATCTGTCCAGTCTCCCGGACCTGACGCCACACAATCCTACGATTGTTGTCTACGCCACGGCAATTGCCGAATTGGCCAAGCGGCGGGGCTATCTGTGCGTCGATCTGAGTTCGTTTCAAACCAGTGGACTCACCACCGACGGCCTACATCTGACCGCCGAGGGCCGCTGGCAAGTTGGGTTCGAGCTGTCGCGACAGCTATTGGAGTCACCAACCTTGAGCGCCGGCGACGTCAACCGCGACGGACTCTTCACGGCAGCCAAGGTCGAGATGCTTCGCCAGTCGATTCTCGAGAAGAACGCGTTGTGGCGCCGGCACTGGCACCCGAGCAACTGGTCTTTTGCCTACGGCAATCGGACCCATGTCCCCAGCAGCCATGACCATCGGCCAGGCAAGGCGCGCTGGTTCCCCAACGAGCTTGACGCCATCATTCCGCTGATCGAGCAATCGGAGGACCAGCTTCTGAAGCTGAGATAAGAAATGAAAATAAGACAGTCAGGTTCGATTGCCGGAACCGTGTCTCAAAAGCTCTCTGTTTCCGGCCGGCCGTTGCATCAATTGATTCGCAGATATCTCCTCTTGATTTTGGCAATGTACGCGCCGCATTGGTCGCCGGCGTTAGGCGATTCGGTGGCGCCGCGAGCGGCGGACGATTCGGTCGCTGCCGAATTGAAATCATTCGAACTGGCTCCGGGCTTCACGGCGAATCTGTTCGCTTCCGAAACGCATGGGATCGCCAATCCGATCACGATGCGGTGGGACGCACGCGGAAGACTATGGGTCCTCTGCTCGAGCGTCTATCCGCAGGTCGTACCCACAGAAAAAGCAAACGACAAGCTGTTCATTCTGTCGGACACCAATGACGACCATCGCGTCGATACATCAAACGTGTTTGTCGATGGATTGAATATGCCCACCGGTTTTGCCATCGGAGACGGCGGTGTGTACATCGGCGAAGGATCGGATCTCGTGCACTGGCGAGACACCAATGGAGATGAACGTGCCGACCAACGCGAACTGATCTTCACTGGCTTCGGCACTGGTGACACGCATCAGAACATCAATTCGTTCACCTGGAGCCCTGGTGGCGAGCTCTTCTTCTGTCAGGGCCTGCATTGTTTTTCTCGCACGGAAACGCCTTGGGGAATCGCCAGGCTGGACGAACATGGCGTCTGGCGGTTGCGGCCGCGCCGCCGACAACTTCATTCTTTTCGCGGTGGCAGCAGCCAAAACCCCTGGGGCGTCGTCTTCGGTCGCTGGGGTGAACCACTCGTAAAAGGCGGTAGCGGCACGGCGCTCAGCGAACTGCTCCCCATCATGGTCCAAACCGATCACTTCCAGCCGCCACTGGACATTGGCAAGACGCAGATCAAGAGCATGATTGCGCAGATTGTCGAGTCGTCGCACTTGCCCAGCGACATGCAGGGCGACGTACTAATCGCAGGGTACTTTGGGCATTTGCTTGACCGGATGAAGCTCTCGTCTGACAGAGCGGGGCACCAAACTGAGAACATGCCGCCGCTGCTTCGGACGAACCACCGTAGTTTTCGGCCCGTCGATATTCAAATCGGACCGGATGGGGCGATCTACGTCGCAGATTGGTACAACCCGATCATTGGCCACTACCAGGCTTCCTTCCGACACCCTGACCGAGACAAATCGCACGGCCGCATTTGGCGCATTACGGCAAAGGACCGGCCACTCTCCAAACCTCCCGCACTCGCTGAAATGTCGGCGAGCGAACTGTGCGAGCAACTGAAATCGAAAGAGAGCTGGGTCCGGTCGCAAGCGAAACGCCGGCTGATGGATTTGCCGACGGAGCAGGCCCTTGCAGCCGTGCGCGATTGGCTCGACAACTTGCCGAGCGACTCGCAGCGGGAGCATCTTCTGTACGAAGCGATCGGCGTCTTCGAATCACACGAAGTCGTCAATCGTCCGCTGCTCGAACAGCTGCTCGCGGCTCGAAACGATCGCGCTCGAGCGTACGCTACGCGCGTCGTTGGTCGTTGGCATGATCGCCTGAGAGCTCCCCTGGACATGCTCGGTCGTAGTATTGTCGATCCAAGCCCGCGTGTGCGGCTGGAAGCAGTGGTTGCCTGCAGCTATGTACGCGACCCGGCGGCGATTACCGTGGCCTCCCAGGCTGCCAGTCAACCTATGGATCGGTTCCTGGTGGCGGCTCTCTCGCAATGCGTTCACGCCTTGGCCAGCAACTGGTTGCCAGCACTCCAGGCCGGAAACCTCTCATTCGAACAGCCGGAACAGCTCGTGTATGTGCTGCGTGCCCACGGCGGGAACGATGTCGCCACCCAGGTGCGCCAGCTGTTGCAGAACGAATCCCTTTCGAAATCCGGCCGTGACCAGCTTTTGGAACTACTGGCGCGGGTCGGCAACGCGACTGACACGCGCATGGTCTTCGATGCCGCAGTGGTCGAAAGCGCCACGAACAACTCACATCTTCTGTCGGCGCTAACGAAAGTCGTCGAAGCGAGACACACGCAACCCTCCGGAGATATCCAAACGACGTTGGAAACTCTCTTTGCAAACGAGCAGAGCGAAGTTCGCGCAGCCGCCATCCGACTCGCCGGGCTGTGGCGACAGAAGCAACTCACCGGCAAGATCAAGTCCTTGGTCGTCGCGTTGGAGGTGCCCGAGCAAGTTCGGGCCGCGGCGATTCGCTCGCTGATGGAATTGTCGCCAGATGATGCTTTCGAGGATGTACAAACATGTATTTCACATGTGTATCCGCCCGTCGTACGGCTCGCTGCCTTGGAGGCCGTTTCTCGCGTCGACCTCAACGTCGCAGCTCGTGACGGCCTCAAACTGCTGACCGCTTCTGATGACAGCGCAGCCGTGGCACCCATTCTTGCGACGTTGATGCAGCGGCGTGACGCCGCTACTGCAATCGCCAGCGCGTTGCCCAACGCGAAACTGTCCGTCGATCAGGCCAAACTGATCAGCCGATGGGTGAGTGCCAACGGGGTCGATGACCCCGCGCTGGTCAGTGCGCTTACAACCGTGTTGGGCATCACCAATGGGGCGGCGGCAGCGTACAGCCCTGACCTCGTGCAACAAATCGCAGCACGGGTGCGACGCGGCGGAGATCCGTTAGCTGGCCAAAGGGTCTTCACTTCGTCGCTGACCAACTGTGCGGCGTGCCACCAAGTCCACGGCGTGACGACTTCAGCCAATGCGCTTCCCAAGGGGCCGGAACTGACAGCAGTCGGCGCCGGACTGCAACTTGAACTGATCATCGAGTCGGTCGTGTGGCCCAAACGCCAAATCAAAGAGGGATACGAATTGACAACACTGTTTCTTGACGATGGTCGTGCCGTTTCGGGCTACGTCACGGCGGAAAATGGAGGCGTCGTCGCAATTCGTAATCTCACGACTGGACGTGTCGAGCAGTACTCTGCGACTGCCATCGACGAACGCGCCCAGAAGGGAACCGCCATGCCAGCCGGCTTCACAAACACGCTGACAAATTCTGAACTGAGAGACTTGGTGGCATACTTGGCGACCCTAAAGGGTGCACCGACACGCGACGTGAAGGCGAGCGGGCGGTAATCGAGACCGCCATGAGGCTCAGAAAACTGACGAAAGATCCGCTGCACTTAGCAGTGTTCGATCTTCTATTGTCGTCTTTCGCTCCGCGAAAGCACGTTCCTTTCGCGGAGCGAAAGGCGACTATCGGAC
>JASLPZ010000348.1:0-7375 GCA_030744725.1 Pirellulaceae bacterium | reverse complement strand
CTTGCGAGGTTTCTTGTCGTCAAGGTTCTCTTTGATCTGCGTATCGCTCACGGCCGGTGAAGGGCAACCGTCTTTGGGAACGTCTTCCTTTGCAACAACAATGCGCGGTTGCTCGGCCGTCTTGAGGACAATTCTCACGGCGTCTTCTTCAGCCAATACTCCGTTGACAACGTGAACTCCGGCAACCGGACGGTCTCGCCGCCTCTGAGAGCCGATTCATGGGCACAGATACCGACACTAGTCCAATTGGCACTCGTCACTGCGCCCGGCCGAGGATCGCGGTCCTCGACCAGCGCGGTGACAATCTCGGCCCCAAAACCGAGGCCGATCATGGCAACTCGAACAGGATCTGACATCGTTTCCTCGCTGAATCAGAATGATTGATAACAAGAGTCTACCGGGGGCCAGCATCCACACAATGAAATATTACGCATTCATGCTATACTATTTCACAATGAAACGATCTGTCGATGTCGGTGATGAGACAACCGGCACAACCTGGCCACGCGAACGCCGTCGACTCATGCGCTGGCTTGATAAACTGCCCGAGCCGTGCGGCTTGATGTCGGCTTATGATTCGCTGGCTCGTCGCCTGATCGACCTTTGTGGTCAAGTGTCAAGGCCCGTTCCCGATTCGATCGCCGTTCTTGGAGTTGATGACGATCCATTGCTGTGCCAGCTTGCAACCCCTCCGCTTTCCAGCGTGATCCCCGACGCGGAAGGGGCCGGCTACACAGCGGCCGAGCAACTCGACGCCATCATGTCCGGCCGAAAGATCAAGCTTACCGGTACTCTCCTGCGGCCTCTGGGTGTCGCAACCCGCCAGTCCACTGACACGCTTGCCGTCGAGGACCGGCACGTGGCCAGGGCGGCACGTTACATTCTGGTTCATGCCTGCGATGGAATCCAGGTTGCGGATGTGGTCAGGCAGACGAACCTAACCCGGCGAGCACTCGAAACACGATTCAAACGGGCGGTCGGAAAAACACCGCACGAACTGATCACGGCAACACGGCTGGCTAAAGCGGAAAGGCTACTTCGTGAAACCAACCTTACGATGGATCGAATCGCGAACCACTGTGGCCTCGAATACGCAGAATGCTTGAGTGTTCTGTTTCGAAAACACCGTAACATGACACCCGGCGAATATCGCCAACAACATCGGCAAAAGTTGTGATCGCTTCCTTTTTGCGGTCGGCCACGGTCATGGTCGCCGAATTAACGCCAGTTCCGCTCGCGTTTTCACCTGTCCCGAGTCAATTAGCGACTGGTACTCGTGAGCCAGTTTCAAGCGGTCATAACGTGGTCCTCTATGCACCTAGCTCAACGAGACCTCGGATTGGGTAGAGTACGACTCGGGAACCCTTCTGGATCTCCAATTCGAGGTTAACAAGCGTCTTTTGCTGTCGCGATCGTGCCGTCGGTAGCGCGACCGACGCGACTTTGTTCGTACTCTTCGTGACTTCGGTTGGACAAACCGCCATCGGATGCGGGCTCGCGCAACTGCAAGAGGTGTCCACGTCCGACCGCAGTTCAGGGCGTTCAGGGCTGAGACGCCGCCCAGACTGGTGTCATCCGATAGATGGCGCGACGGAAGCGTGAGAACGCGAGACGCGGCACGTGCCTGAAACCGCTTCGGTCATCAACACCGCTGCATGCTACACAATTGGTATGCTGTTAACTCCGTTTGCTGGGTTCGTTCAATTTCCCAAAATATTGTGTCTGGAATCGGTCGCGGGCGTACTTGGTATGAGGAGATTTGCATATGGATGAAATGCCCCTGATTCAGCAGTACTTACAGCTTCGCAGCGAATTCATGGGGTATTTGTACGCGATGACTCGTGACGCGGAACTGGCTGAAGAGATCTATCAGAACGCTGCGGTTGTGGTGATCGAGAAGGCGGAGCAGCCAGAAACGATCCGCAACTTCCGCGCCTGGGCTAAAGAGGTGGTTCGCCGGCAGGCGCTTCACGCAATTCGTGCAAAGGAGGTTGCGACACGACACGGTCGAGCGATGTCGCCCGAGCTTCTGGAAGCCGTTTCCAACGCATTTACTCAGGACGAATCCGAAGGCTCAATCGTCCGCGATAAAGCCGGGGCGCTCAGGCAGTGCCTTGATGGACTGCCGACAGAGAAGCGCGAACTGGTCGCCATGCGCTACGAACGCGACTCCAGCTTTGACGAAATCTCCGTGCACACGGGTTCGACGCCGGTCGCCGTTCAACGTGCTCTCAGCCGGATCAGGAAAGTACTGCACGAATGCATTCAGCGGCGGATGCAGCTGGCGGAGGGACTGTCATGACAGGCGAACCAGAGAATCGGAATCACACTGAGGATCTCATCATCGGGCATTTTGATGGCACTCTGAATGAGGAGCAGGAAAGGAAACTTGCGGAAGCGTTGGCTACATCCGCAGAGGCCAAAAAGCTCTTTCTTTCGTACATGCGGATGGAGGGGCGGCTGCATTCGCTTGGCCGCGACGGTTTTCTTCGCGAGCCTATCGCTGAACCAGCCGTCGGGCCTGAACGGCCTGCACCGCAACCAGTAGACGACGCGCCTGTCGTTCGAAGAGGTCGCCAGCCATCGAATTTCCTGAGATCTCGTCTGTTTGCTGCGTCAACGTCATTGGCAGTCTGTGCTGCCGTGATTCTGTTGCTCTCGTTCTGGGTTTTGTGGCCATCCTCCGTTAGCGCCAGCAGTGTGTTGCAAAAAGCACAGCAGGCGGCCGCCGAACTGATTGACCGCACTTACCGCGTGACACTTTCGCATGCGGGCAGGCGTTCTCAAACGCGAGAGCTCACGGTCGATGTGCGTGGTGGAGGCCGATTTGTTGTGCGCCCCGTTGAAGGTGCGTATGTGATGGGAAGCGATGGGACGGATTACTGGGTGACCCGACCAAGCGGACCTGTTTGGGTGACAAGCGATTTTCGCTCACTGAAACGAAAGATTCCTGACAGGCAGCTATTAGGAATTGCCGCTTCTCCGAACGAACCTTTGTTATTGGAAATGGCTGATTTGCTTGCGTTGATCGAACGCAAGTACGACGTGGAACTCGTCGATTCGGCCAACGTCAACGAGCATCACGTTCGAGCGACCTTGAGATCCGGTAGACGCAACGCCCCGGAGCTGATTGAGTTCTGGGCGGACGCAGACAGCGGGGTCGGACTGCGAGCGGAAATTGAGTGGTCAAATGGAAGGCAGATGCGATTCGAACTTGTCGAATCAGTGAAGTTGTCCGATCAGTGGTATCACCACTCGGAACACGCACCCGGCAGAGAGGTTAAGCGTCTCGATGCCGTTACGTCACAATGAGTATCGACCAGTCAGCGGTTCCGTGGTTTGGAAGAAAGAGTTGCTGAATTTGCCTGAGTAAGCTGTTTTCGCCCCACCTGAATATGAAAAATAGTGATCTGACTTCTGTCGATCCCGTACTTGGTACGCATCAGAAAACACCGTTCATCCAATCTTGAGGTCTTATCGTGTCAAAAACACATTCTGTCCGCCTTGTCGGTTCTGCGATCGCGGTCTTGCTTGCGTTTTCAGTTGTGAACGCAAACGATGCGATCAAAAAGAAGGTTCTGGAACTTTACCCGCAAGCCGATACCGATGGAGATGGTGTCCTTTCTGATGCAGAGGAGGCTGCCCTCAGCCGCCAAGCTCTGAAGCGATATCCCAAAGCCGACAAGGACGGAGATGGTGTTCTATCCGATGCAGAAAAGCAGGCGCTACTTCGGATGGCCGCGAACAGGGCGAAGCGGACGCCAGCGAGCCCCACACCTGACAGGACGAAGACGCCGCCGAGTTTTGCCGATGTCAAGTATGGCGAACACGAGCGCCATGTCTTCGATATCTGGCTGGCTGACACAGACGAGCCCGCTCCATTGGCCGTCTACATTCATGGCGGAGGCTTCAAGGCAGGCAGCAAAGAGAAGCTAAAGCCTGACGCGTTGTCTCAACTGGTGAAGGCCGGAATATCGGTTGCCGCCATCAATTACCGATACCTCACTATTGCCCCTTTGCCCGCAGCCCATCACGACGCGAGGCGGGCTCTGCAATTCATACGCTCCAAAGCAGACGAATGGAACATCGACAAAGACAAAGTTGCCGCATTCGGTGGTTCAGCCGGCGCGCAAATCTGCATGTGGCTGGCCTTCACCGACGAGATGGCGAAGCCCGATAGTCTGGATCCGATCGAGCGGGAATCAACTCGGCTGACATGCGTTGCAACCGCGGGAGGGCAGACATCCAATGGTGTCGATTTCTGGAGAAAAACGATCGGTCCTCTGCTGGGAGATAATCAGAAAATCGAATCGCTCGCTCGGCCTGTGGGGAAAGAAAGGGACCCCGAAAAGGTCCGAATTGCGATGTGGGGCGCCAGGACGCTGGAGGAAGCGAACGAAATCGCTGCACGCCATTCCGCCTTAGACATCGTATCTGCCGACGATCCGCCGATCTTCATGAGCTACGGGATGTCGCCAACCGCCAAACTTCCGAGCGACCCCAAGAGAGTGCGCGGCTGGCTCATTCATCACGTGAACCTTGGCATCGCACTCAAAGAGAAAACGGACACCCTTAACCTTGAGGCTCACCTGAAGTACCCCGGAGCGAAAACCAAGTACGAATCGCTGGTTGGGTTCTTCGTGGACAAGTTGCTTGAGAAGTAACGCACGCCGTAACTACCAATCGCCGGGTGGCGACAGACAAACATGTCCCGATCTGGGTCATCCACAAAGACGCTGACAAAGTGGTCCCCGTCGACCACTCACGCAAGATCACCCAAGCTCTGAAAGACGGCGGCGGCGACCCCAAGTACACTGAATGCCCCGGCGTCGGACACGACAGCTGGACACAAACCTACGCTAACCCTGCAACCTTCAGCTGGCTCTTCCAACAAGAACGGATGAACTGATTTGGCGAATTCCACATCCACTTGCAATCTGGCGGCTCCCATGCTCAAAAATAATCGCTATTCGGTGCTCATCCTTGTCGTTTTTTGTGTCCACTTGAATGCAGACGGTGCAGAGACAGTTTCGCTCGCCCCTCACACGTTCACTATTCCGGAGGGATATGAACTGAAGCGTGTGGCCGCACTGCCACTGGTGCAGCGGCCCATTCATATGTGTTTCGACGATCAGGGCGTCCTGTACGTTACCGACAGTTCAGGCAACATGAAGAAAGCGCCCACTCAACTCAGGGATCCGCAACATCGAGTGTTGCGGTTGGTCGATCGCGACGGAGACGGAGTTTTTGATGAGTCGACGGTCTTTGCCGAAAACTTGCCGTTCCCAGAGGGCATTCTCGTTCATGATGGCGCTGTCTACGTCGGAGCACCGCCGCACATTTGGAAACTGCGCGACACGAACGGCGACCATGTTGCGGACGAGCGAACCGAATGGTTCGATGGCGGTTCGATCGAAGGATGCGGCAACGACATGCACGGTCCTTATCGCGGACCGGATGGATTTTTCTACTGGTGCAAGGGAGCTTTCGCTCCACAGGAGCATGAACTGAGCAATGGTAGAACGCTGAAATCGAGCGCAGCCCATATCTATCGCGCTCGGCCTGACGGCAGCCAACTGGAAATGGTCATCACTGGCGGGATGAACAATCCCGTTGGTTTGGCATTCAGCGAAACAGGCGAGCGGTTTCTCAGCGGCACATTCTTTGATCTCTCAAAGCCCGGAAGACGTGATGGAATTCTGCATGCGGTGTACGGAGGAACGTACGGCCGCAAAAATCCGCGCGTGCTCACTCCGCATCCCAACACTGGAGGTTTTCTGCCGATACTGGCGCAACTGGGCCCCGCTGCACCTTCGGGCATGGTGATGCCGCGACATGGCGCGTTAGGCTTGAAAGGAGGTCTCGTCCTCACGGAATTCAACACTCGCCGCGTGTCGAGGCACCGGCTAGCCAGATCCGGATCGGCCAATTCCGCAGAAACGAGCACCTTCATCGAAAGCGATCAAACTGATTTTCATCCGACTGACGTGATCGAAGACGCTGATGGCAGCCTGCTTGTTGCCGATACGGGCAGTTGGTATATGATCTGTTGTCCAACTTCGAAGATCGCCAAGCCCGATATTCTGGGTGCAATCTATCGGATTCAGAAGAAGGGTTCGCATCCCGTTGTGGACCCCCGCGGCCTTAAGCTGGATTGGACCCAGCCTCAAGTCGATTGGCTTTCCGATCAGCGACCGGCGGTCGTCAAACGTGCCATCGACAGTCTCGCCAACGCGAACAATATTGACGCATTGCGTTCATCCTCCGCTCGTATTTCGGTGGTCTGGACGTTGCATCGAATCCCGGGTCAGCGAGCGCGTGATGCGGTTCGAGAATTGTTGAGTGCTGAAGCCTCTGACGTTCGCGCGGCGGCAATCCACAGCGTGGCATTGTGGCGTGATCAAGACGCACTGAAGCCGCTCATTAAGTTGCTTTCCCACGACGATCCGCAACTACGTCGCCTGGCTGCGATGGCCCTCGGCAGAAGTGGGGATAGCGAAGCAGTCAAACCTCTGTTGCAGGCTTCTTCTACTGAGATGGACCCATTCCTGAGTCATGCCATCGTTTATGCACTCTATGAAATTGGTGACGCGCGAAGCCTGCCCGAAAGCCATCCGCTGGGCAAACAAGTACACCTCATGCGGCAGGCCGACCAACGAAACGTTTCAACAGATGCGTATCCGGAGATTCGGCCCGCGAGATGGAAGAAACCGAATCAAGAGAGGCTCGCCCAGCAGGAGCGACGCCTCGATGAGCTTGCAGCGTTTCTGCCAAAAGGCGACGCGCAACGCGGAGCGAGACTGTTCGACAATCGAGACAGATCGAAATGCATCATCTGTCATCTCAACGGCCAGAAGGGCGTCAGATTGGGGCCGGATTTGACCTCGATTGGTGCGATTCGCAGTGAGCGGGACCTGCTGGAGGCGATTATTTTTCCCAGTGCGTCCATTGCTCGTTACCACGAAGTCGTGAATGTCGTAACGGCGCATGGCGAGGTGGTATCCGGATTGCTGGTGAAGGAAACCGTGGACGAGATGTTCCTCTCGTCGGCAGAAGGAGTCGTGCGGCCGGTGGCGTTTCGAGAAATCGAGAAGGCCATGTACTCGAACGTCTCTTTGATGCCCGAAGGGCTTGACAAATTGTTGAAACCAGAAGAGATCGCGGACCTTGTGGCTTTTCTAAAAGAGTCGAAACCACAGGCAGGAGGCATCTCCGCAGAAGAGTTAATTCCAACAAAGGAACAGACCACTCAACATAAAGGAACGACAAGTATTAAAGACGGCATTCGCACTCAAACTGGTGAGACATCTGAGGTTTCCGCAAGGGGGTATGAGGAAAGTTTTTCGTTTATTTTTGTAGCTCGAGGTATTTGGTG
>JASLPZ010000347.1:0-7380 GCA_030744725.1 Pirellulaceae bacterium | reverse complement strand
TGGCAACAGTGAAACAAAACTGCCCTCCAAAAACTAGCTCAGTTCACCAGGAAATGCCAACTTTGGCGCGGCCTAGGCAAGGTCTAACGAACAAGCGACCAGGGAAAACTGTCTCATATGGGCCGCAACGTGTTATTTATCAACGAGTTACATCGCACGTTCGGTCTGCGGCACGCTACTTCGACTCCAGGATAAACTGCTGCAAGACCGCTTGCATTCGATCCGCCTTGCTGTTTTGCAAGCGAATGACTCGAATGCCGCGGTTCGACCTCTCGCTGGCTTGCCCGTCCAACTGCTCGACGAAGGCCTTGATCTCTTCTCGCAATTCCGGCGGCGCACGCATGATGATGGAATTAGTGGTTTCGTCAACGTCGAGTGTGAGCAATGGACCAGTAGCAGCGGCGTTGATCTGCTGCAAGACAGAAGCGACCGCGCTGGACACACCTTTGGGAATCTGGACCGGCCTGCGTCCCCCACCGCTGGTGAGCTGCGTTTTGTAGACATTTTCCAGAATCGCAAGCACGCGTTGGGCTTGTGTGTTTCTTATTCCAATCAGTTCCGGCCGCGATACCGAGAGCGGGTCGGGCATCTCGCTCGTGTCGAGTACCCGCAACAGTTCCTCGACGATTTCTCGGTCCTTGCGGCTGCCATGGACGATCAACGCATTCAACCGTTCGTCCGCCACGACCACGACCTTACCCATGCTACCACGACCCATCGGCAACTCGTCGAAAAGCTGCGTGAGCAGCAGTTGCATTTCGCTGGCTCCGGTGTTCTGCAGCATGAAGATGGCAAGGTTCGGATGAGCATTCGTGCCCGCGTCGCTTCGCGCCATAGCCCGCAACAGCGACTCAAGCTGATCAAGCGCCTCATGGTCTGGCGACGCGATAGTAATCCGCCCTTCTTCAGGCAGCACAACGACCGGCGGCTTCTCCGGCTCATCCTTCGAGCTCGCCTTCGGCTCTTGCTTGGCTGGCTTTTTGTCGACTGGCTTCTTGTCGACTGGCTTTTTACCGGCGTCTGCTTGCTCGGGTGCTTCCTTTCGCGTGGTCTGCTGTATGGCGACAAAATGGAAACGCGACGGGGTTTGCACGGCCGAGGACTTGTCAGTGCCGTTCTTCTCGCTGTCCGCTGAATTCCCGTCTTGTTCATCTGGCTTCTCGGGCATCTTACGAAGCTGTTGCGGAATCAAGTTGCGTTGGGAAGGTGTGATAACCTGAATACGGTTGGGGCGGAGTCGAGCCCAAATCGATTCGATCTGCCGCACCGCTTCGCGTGTGTCGCCGCGGAAGGGAATCGTGCGCACATCGCCTGACTGACGTGCTTCGCGGGTGTCCTCGACCGGTTCGCCCAGGCTAACGAGTAGTTTACGGATTTGCTCGATCTGAGGCTTTGTCCCGCGGACGAACAGTCGCTGCGAATCGTAGTCGCTCGAAACCGACGGCGCAGCGCCTTCCGGTGCATCGACGAACAGATCGTAAACGGCGTTCTCAACGACAAACGGATCGGTATTTTGCAAAGCGAAGACCTCCAACGCACGTTCGATGCCCTCCATCTGCTTGAGCGATTCCTCGACGGACTTGTGTTGACTGGTCGTGGCGACGACGACGAGCGCGTTGCCCGTTGGATTGAATTGGATCTCCACATCTTGTCTTTGGAACAGCGTGTTCAGTGCCGAAGCCGCTACATCGCCGTCAACGTTAGCCAAAGAGTAAACCTTCGCATATTGCGGTTGCCGCGGCGGCCCCGGTTGGTCTAACTCGGCGATCAACTCCTTGAAAACCGCCTGATGCTGGAGTGTTGCCACGACGAACAGTGACCGCGTCGTTGGCTGGTACGTGACGGAAACGTCTCCACTGCGCTCGTACGCCTGCGATACTGTCTGATAAACCGCCTTCGGGTCTGCATGCCGAATCGGGTACGCGCGCATGACCGGTTGTTGGCTGGGTACGACGTCCAGCTTTTCGATCACCTCTGCGACTCGCTTGTGATCCGCGTCCGTACCTGTCACCAACAGCGAACCGCTCGCTTCGTCGCCCACGACCGAACCGCTCTCGACCAACGAGGCGACGGCTTCTTGGACGACTTCAGCGGATGCCAGTTTCAGCGGGTAGACCTTTGTTGTCTTCGCCGGAGCCGCCGGCAGTTGTTCTACGATCGCATCGATCGCCAATCGGATTTCTTGCTGGGCTTCTTCGCTGCCTCGCACGATCAGACTGTTGACCGCTTCGTTCACCTGAATCGCCACGGAATTCTTCAGCGCATCGTCCATCGCCGCAGCGACCTCGGCAGCTGTGATTTGGTTCGCGTCGAGCGGATACACGCGAACAGTTGAGCCCGTCGGCGAGCCATCAAGCTGGGCAGCCGCTTCGCGGAAAATCTGATGCGCCTTCTCCGGAGCGGAAGCGATCACGACATTGGCACCGCTGTCGGATGCAACGCTGGCGTCGGGGGCGAGCTGCAGAAACGTCGATCGCGCGGTTTCCGCGGAGACCTTGTTGAAGCGATAGATTCGAGTCACGAAGTTCGCATCAGGTTCGGTCGCTTGCATCTGTTCAACGACCGTTTTGATTTGTGCCAGGTCAGCATCGGAAGCCGTTGCCGCCAGCGTGCCTGCTACGTCATCAGCCGCGATGCTCGCGGTGGGAACGAGGCTTTGTAGCACGGGCAGCGCGGCGGTAGGACTGCCGTGCGAGAACCGAAACACCTGTGTGTTCAGAGAAGGTGCCGGCGGCAGCTGCTCGACCAGGGCCGAGATGGCCTGCTTCAAACGCGCGTGCGAAGCCTCATTGGCACGCACAATCAAACTATTTGCATCGACATTGACCTGAATCGAAACCCCTTCGCTCACCTCGGCGTCCAAAGAGTCGACGATCGTCTGAGCGGCCAGCCGGCGGTCTTCAATCGGGTAGACTCGTAGCGATGTGTCCGGCTGCTTGAGCACCGTGGCCAGTTCCGCCAGTACGGCTTCGATCTTCGTATGCTCGTCAGCTGTCCCAAGCACGATCAGCCGCCGTGCGTCGGAGCTGTCCAGAATCGTCGCGTTCTCAGCTTGATCCGTGACCATCTGACGAGCCACCGAGGCGTCCGTTCTCGCCAACGGATACGCTTTGATCGAACGAGCACTTCTCTTTGGATCAACCTGTTCGGTCAGCGTCTTTAGCAACTCCGCAACAGCTTGGTGCTCTGATGCTGTTGCCCACACGAGCCACTTGTCCGAGTCAGCGGCTTCGACCAGACGCGCTTGTGGTGCCACGTCCGTCAACAAAGCGTTGGCGTTTCGCAACACGCCGGCCGTCGCCTGATGAACTCGCAACGAAACGTCTTCCCGCTGCGGCAGGTTTTGTCTCAATTCCTCAATCGCCTGTTGCACGGCCTGCTGCTGCCGTGCCGTCGCCCAAGCGATGATCTGTTGTCCCGATTCATCCAGTGACAACAGTGCATCGGGCGCGACGGGCTGCAGCATCGTCAACGCGGCCGAGCTGATCGCTTTCGGCAGCGGATACGTACGGAGTTGCCGCGTTTGATCGGGTTCCTGCCGCGTGAACTGGTCGATGGCTTGCTTGATTGCTCCGTGACCGGAATCATCGGCCCAGACCATTATCCGCTGGGCTTCGGGATTCGATGACACGACCGCTTCGGGGACGAGTTGCAGCAGGACGTTTCGCACCTGATCCGAATCAGATGTGCCGATGTCGTAACTCTGAACCTGGGCCGTCGCAGCATCCTCGCCGCCAATTCTCTCGACAGTTTCTTCCAACTTTTTGTGATCGAATTCCGTGCCGGCCGCCAAAAGTTGCTTCGACTCCTCGGAAACGGATAATCGCATTTCCGGAAAGATCGGTTGCAGCAACTCGACGACGATCGCTGGATTCAGCGTGTTCAGACGATATGGCTTGACGACTTCCTCCTGGCTGGTGTCCGGCGCCGCGTCCAACTGTTCGATGACGGCTTGCAGGCGAGGCTGCTCGCGCAGCGGTGCCGTGACGAGGATGCGATTGGCCCGCTTGTCGGCGGCGAATCGCACATCCGGCCGCAACTCCTGAAGCATCTCGACGACGGCGGCCGGATCGCCCTGAGCGAGAGGATAAGCAATCAGCACTTTTTGCGGATCATCGCCCGCTGGTGCGAGCTTCTCGACGAGTTCGCCGATCAACTGCTGATCTGCTGCGGCACCGATCACGATCAGGCGGCGGCTGGTGGAATCGAGACTCGCTTGCGCCTTCGGTGCCAACGACTGCACCGCGGTCAAGATCGCCGAGGCTTCAGGTTCGGGGACTTCGTAGGTTGCGAGTGACGGTTCTTTGGGTCGAGGTTCATCGCCGACCTTCTGCAGCGTTGCCGAGATGCTCTCGTGTTCGGTTTCCGTCGCCCAAACAATCAAACGCTCGCCGGAAGGACCTACATTGATCTGCGCGTCAGGCACCACCGATCCCAATAGCGTTTGTAGTTCCGCCGCGGAGATCTGTTCCGGATTGTAGATCTCAAGCGACCGTTTTGCCGGCTGCGGCAGGTCGGCTTCGATCTGCTGGAGCGTTGCCGCAATCAGTGACTGGTCCTCAGCGATTGCCAGCACAGATAGCCGCTTGCCGTCGTCAAGCAGCGTCACCGCGGCATCGGGAACGGTCGTTTGAACTGCGGAAAGCAATGCCGGATCGAGCGGTCCGTTGAGCGGATAGAACTTCAGCGAGGGGAGTTCCGGTTTCTGCTTTGATTGCTCGAATTGATCGATCGTCGTTTGAGCCAGCTTCTGTTCGTCCGGCGTGGCTCGAACGGCAATCCGGCCCGGCTGTGAAATGACCAATCCGCGCGGAAGGATCTGTTGCAGAAGCGTTACAAGCCCATCCGTTGCCTCAGCTTCAACTTGATACACCGTGACAGTTGCCTTGCTCGCTGTTTCTTCACTTGCAGCGCCAAGCTTTTCCAACGTCTGCTGAACCTCCGCTTGCTGTTCCGCGTTGGCGACGACGAGCAAACGTTGCTGAGCCTCGTCCGCCGTAACCTGTGCCTTCGGAACGGCGAGTTCCAGTTGCGACTGCAATTGAGTCAAGTCTTTAATGTTGACCGCGTAGATCTCCAATCGCGCACGCTTGTCGCCACTCACGTTCGCCGTCATCTTCTCCAAGGAAGTTTTGATGCCCTCGTGGGTGGCGGGAGCCGCGTAAACATGAATCTCTTCGGCAGTAGGATCCGCTTTGATCGTCGCTGCGTTGAACAATCCTTGCAACGTGTCGACTGTCGCTTCTGGGTCGAGGCCTTTGGCCGGATATACGGCGAAGATCGGCGCGGGCGGTTTCGGTTGTGGCTCAGGCTTGGGCGGAGGCTTCGGAACCGGAACGGCCGAAATCACCTCGTTGATCGCCTGAAGCTTGCCCGCGGTTTCGGTGACGATTAGCTTGCCGGCTGCAGTCAGTGGTGTCGCGCGACCGTGTTTGCCAATCAGTTCCTTCACCAAGGCGAGGCAAGTATCAATCGGCCGTCCACCAAGAGCAAACTCGACCGTGGCAATCTCGAAACGCCCTCGATCGGCCAGCTCTTCGACACTCACTCTGGGAGCCATCTCAAACGGGATGCCCTCAGAGGTGTCCACGACGATCAGCATCTTTTCACGCCGCATCAACGTGAACCCTTTGCTCAACAACACGCTGTTCAACAGATCGATCGCTTCGGGCGGTGAATACTCCTTCGTATCGCTGTACGTGAACATTCCTGGTGGTGCCGTATCCATGACAAGCGACAAATCGCCCTGTCTGGCAAACCAGTCCAGAACGTCCGGCCATTTCTGTTGGCGAAAATTGAATCGCAGCTTGCCACCTGCCACGAGTGCGGCAAACGTCGCCCTCTGCTCGTCGCTCAACAACTTCTCAAGCTTCTGGTTCGACTCCGCCAGCACTTTCGGACGTTCGTCAGGCTTCGCCGCCACGAGCTTCTGGACTCGCTCGTCCAGTTGCTTCGCAATCGCTGCCCTCTGATCATCAGTCAACGCCAAACGATTGGCGAAAGTCGGCTCGGCCAACGCGGTGTAATCAACATCCTCTTGCCCGTGGGCTGCGAGGATGAGAGCCTGCGATACCAGAATATAGGTCAACAGCAGCGTACAGCGAGCAGGCATTAGATACGTCTCCAAGATCGACGCGAAACTTTGGCGGGACAGCGGTGTAGGCGGGAAGGCAATCACCGATATGATACCAGCTGTCGACTGCCGTGTTCAACATTAGAACGCGTGAGGTGCCAGAACGTCAGCCGTCGCGTGCGTCGTCACAGGCTGCAGATTTGCCTCAGTTTTTGCGGTTTGTTATCGCCTTTGATACCAAAGCATCCAGTGCTTCTAGCGTCCGAGCGTCACACGGAGCGCAGGGGATTTGGCCCCAAGCCGCTGATCTTCAGCAGCGAATCTGCGAGTCAGTTGATGGCTGACGTGATGGCGCTGAATCCAAGGCTAGCTCGTGTTTTGAAGTTGCTCGGAATCGTCGCTGGGATTGTGGTCGAAGCCGAGTAGGATTATCAAATGCGCCTGACCCCCTGGTTTTCCAGAATCTGCACACGCTGAAACCGACTGAGGTAGACAAGTGACCAACCAGCCACCGAGCGACCGACACTTGGCACTCAAAGTCGTGATGATGCCGAGAGATACGAACCCTCACGGGACGATTTTCGGCGGCGTAATCCTCAGTTACATCGATCAAGCAGGAGCCGTTGGTGCCTACTACGAGATCCGTCAATCTGGCTCAAGCAAGAAACCGATTGTCACCGTGGGGATGAAAAGCGTTGAATTCCACCGACCTGTTTTCGTGGGCGACGTATTGAGTTTCTGGACCAAATTGGTCCGAGTAGGGACAACGTCTATTACGATTCACATTGAAGTTGAAGCGGAACGTGATGGCCAACCGGAAAAACTCACCGAGGCTGAGGTTTCGTATGTGGCCGTTGAGTTGAAAGAGGATACGCGTCTCCCAGTGCCAATCGAGGATGAGTAAGCACCAAAGAATGCGAAAGCTGCAATGGGATCAGTCTACATCGTGATCTTGTCAGAGAACTGCTTACGAACGACAAATGTACTGAGTGCAGTGGCGAGGGCGGCGGTTCAGAAGAACCCAAACTGATGCTGGTTTCTTGCATTGGATCGCAGATCCACTCCGAACTAACCTGGATTTGTACCAAACCTCACAGCATTCCTGCCTCCTGCGGTGTAGTATCTCTTGCAGGGACAAACTCACTCATATCCTCTTGCTGATGCGAACAACATGCGTCTTACCGTAGCCAGACGTCCAGCCCAAGTGCTTTTGGTTGAAGACAACCAGATGCTGGGACCGATCATTTTAAACCAGCCATTTTCGATCGTTTGATGCCTGCCACTTGTCCGGTGGCGAGTGACCGTTC
>JASLPZ010000346.1:0-7413 GCA_030744725.1 Pirellulaceae bacterium | reverse complement strand
ACGATCTCCAAATACGCCGTCCGCATTCAGCCGCAGAAAACCTGACGGTACATTTATTGCTGGGAGTTGCCTTACGCGCTAGCCGGATTTTTGCAGAGTTCACGTTATCGGCAAGTTCGTTTTGACACGATGGAGCACAATCGACAGGTTGCGCAAGAACTTTGGGCGCTCCGCCGAAAGTGCGAAGTAGAGATGAGCAATGCTCTCGGTGAGTCGATCAGGCCAGTTGTCAGCCGATGGGCCGACTATCTGCTTGCGGCTCGTGACGACATTTTGGGCTCCGACGATGTCGCAGATCGTGAGAAGATCGACGCCGGCGTGCTGCGCAGTCTCATTGAGCATCTTGGCCAGGCAAAACAGGATGTCGAGGATCCATTGCATCTTTGGGCCTCAGTGTGTCTCGGCGGCAACAACCAGGTAGATGGTGGCGTGGGCCTACTGGTCAAATCGTACGCCGGGCGTCTACAGACAGAGCGCACAAAACACGATGAGGAGTGGCGCGACGTACGCGTTGTCGTCGACTACGCGAAGGCGAGCCAGCGCGAGTGGGCGCAGGATGGTTTTGCTTTCGGAGAAAGGCCAGTGCGGCCCGGTGCCCTACGTTTAAGAAATGACACGGCATTCCCAATTGCCGGCATTTTTACGTACGGCGCGGCGGGGCGAGATCCGTTGTGGAGCGGGCTGAAGTTGCCCGGCGGAACAGAAACAGATCCCGGCGCATTGGGCAATGTCTCGCGCAGTGGCCAGACACTCTGCACTCCAACGTTTACGATCCACAGCGGCACGATTCACTATCTCGTCAAGGGCGCGGGTAAAGTTCAGGCCGTCGTCGATTCGCATCGTCTTATTGCCGGCCCACTGCACGGTGCGTTGATCCAGACGATAAAGGGGCACAACGAGCCTCAGTGGGTGAGCCACCGGCTCGACCGCTATGTTGGACACCGCGCGCATTTGGAGTTTGTGCCAGATGATGGTGGCCAGTTTGAAGTATTGATGGTTGTGGATTCCGAAGAGAGGCCCGCCGCAATATCGGAGCCCCATCGTCTGTTCGAGCGAGCCTTGTCCGATGGGGCAATCGAGTCGCCAGAATCGTTGGCCGTAGCGTTGCAAACTGTGTTTGTCGCCACGTCTCATAAGCTATCGGCCGGCAGTGCGAAATCGCCAATGGATTTGGATCAAGCGAGGTTGGCCGATTGGATGGTTCAGCACAGGAACCTGTTTGTCGCAACAGAACGCTCCATAGATAGTCAACTCACCGCAATCGCCAAACCGTATTTCGAGCAACGGGCTAAGCTGGCAACTCGAATCAAGAAGACGTCACGCACTGCCATGGCCATTTGGGATGGAACGGCCGAAGACGAAACATTGTTGATCCGTGGGAGAAGCAACAACCCCGGCGACGTTGTCCCGCGGCGCTTTCTCGAAGCGATCGCCGGAACCGAACCACAGACGTATGCAACCCATAGCGGGCGGCTTGAGCTTGTCCGGCAGATGGTCGACACCCAACAGAACCCGTTCCTCTCACGCGTGATGGTCAATCGCGTCTGGCATCATCTGTTCGGTCAAGGAATCGTGCCAACACCTGACAATTTTGGTGTTCTCGGTCGGCCGCCATCACATCCCGAACTACTCGACCATTTGGCGGAGAAGTTTGTCGCCGGCGGTTGGTCGCTCAAGACGTTGATTCGCGAGATCGTCACCAGTCGAACGTACCAGATGTCAAGCACACCGCTCGACGCGCGGGCGGAAAGGGAAGACCCTGACAATATCCTGTTGCACCGTATGCGCGTGCGACGGTTGGAAGGTGAAGCAGTTCGTGACGCGATCCTGGCTGTGTCAGGCCGATTGGATCGAAAGCTAGAAGGTCCACCAATCCCGGTCTTTTTGACTGCGTTCATGACTGGCCGTGGACGTCCCCAGAGTGGACCGCTCGACGGAGCCGGCCGACGCAGTATTTATCTGTCGGTTCGTCGCAATTTCTTATCGCCCATGATGCTAACATTTGATGTACCAATTCCGACGCAACCGGTAGGGCGCCGAAATGTCTCCAACGTGCCCGCGCAGGCATTGATCCTGATGAACGACCTGTTTGTCAAGGAGCAAGCCGAACTGTGGGCCAAGCGGATGTTGGCTGACCCCGGAAAGACGCCCGAGCAACGCATTGGCCGGATGTACGAGTTGGCTTTCGCGCGACCACCCACCGATGATGAATTGTCCGATGCCTTGAAATTCCTGCAGGACGAGGCAACCACCATGGGATTGGAAAACGACGCGTGGCAGAATAACCAAACACTGTGGACTGATTTCGGACATGTATTGTGGAATCTGAAGGAGTTCATTTTTGTCGGCTAATCAAAACACCGGTTACAGCGTTAGAACGAATAGGTACGAGACAATGTTTGAGTGCAACCGAGTACTTCATCCGCCGATCACGCGACGCGACATGCTGGCCCAATGTGCAAACGGCTTTGGCGCGGTTGCAATGACGGCGATGTTGGCCGGCAGGGGGTTTGCTTCAACGGACGCCGACGTTCTAGACAAACAACTCAACCCCTTAGCGCCGAAGCCAAAACATTTTGCATCCGAGGCGAAGAACGTCATCTTTCTCTACATGGATGGCGGTCCGTCGCAAGTCGATACGTTTGATCCCAAGCCACGCCTGGACAAGGAGGACGGCAAACCGTTCGGCTTGAACGTCGACAAGAAAACACTGCAGTTCGACAACATGGGGTTGACTTTGGCCAGCCCGTGGAAGTTCAAACGCTATGGCCAGAGCGGATTGCCGGTGAGTGACTTGTTTCCCAACCTTGGAAAATGTGCCGATTGGATGGCCTTTGTTCGCTCGATGACGGCGAAGTTCTCCGAACACACGTTTGCCAACTACTTCCTACACACCGGACATCCCATCCAAGGACGTCCCAGCATGGGCGCCTGGATAACGTACGGACTGGGCAGTGAGTGTCAGAACTTGCCGGGTTTCATCGTGCTCAATGGTGGGCTGACTCCGCCGGGCGGGCTCGACAACTTCAACAGCGGCTATCTTCCGGCAACCTACCAGGCATCAGTTTTCAACGCGGGTGATACACCAGTAGCAAACATCAAGCCTTGGGAAACGCCGCAACGGCAGCAAAGCAAGCTCGACCTGATGCGGCGTCTCGACAAGACAGCGATGCAGCGCATGGGCAAGCTTGACAAACTAGAGGCAGCCATCGCGAACTACGAAGTTGCCGCCCGCATGCAGACAGCGGTACCAGAGTTAATGGACGTGACCGGTGAGTCCAAGGAAACACTCGAACTGTACGGGTTGAACGACAAGTTCAAGAACACGCGAACTTACGGCCACAACTGTCTCGTGGCCAGGCGACTCATCGAGCGCGGCGTGCGCTTTATCGAACTCACTTGTCCCAATGGCAACGGCGACCGTTGGGACCAACACAGCAAGCTGAGAGACGGGCACAACAAGAACGCCAGGTCCGTCGATAAGCCGATTGCAGCGCTGTTGATCGATCTCAATCGTCGCGGCCTGTTGAGCGAGACGCTTGTCGTGTTTGCCGGCGAATTCGGCCGCACACCGTTCGCCCAAGGTCGCGATGGCCGCGACCACAACCCCTTCGGCTTTACTGTTTGGATGGCCGGCGGCGGTGTCAAAGGCGGTACGGTTTTCGGCGCGACTGACGAATTCGGCTACAAAGCCGTCGAGAACAGGGTCGAGATCCACGATCTGCACGCCACCATGCTGCACCTGCTGGGTGTGGACCATACCAGACAGACATTCCGTTTCGCCGGCCGTGACATGCGACTGACCGACGTACATGGTCGGGCAATCAAAGAAGTTGTGGCTTAAGAGACTGTTGACGAAGGCGCGAAGGTCTTTGCCAGGCTTTCCGCGGCCTGCTCGCCACTGTGGATGCAGTTAGGCACACCCACACCGTCATACGCGTTTCCTGCGAGGTGCAGACCGGGATGGCGACTCAGCCGCTGGCGGATGCGAAAGAGCTTGTCCACGTGACCAACGAAGTACTGCGGCATCGCAGCTTTGCAGCGGCTGATCTGCACCAGGCTGGGATCGCCCTGGATACCAAGCAGTTCGTGAAGCTCGCCGGTAGCCATGTCCAGCAATTGGTCGTCGGGAGATTCGGCAAGTTGGGCCTGACGGTCGCCGCCTATGAAGACGCGAATTAGGACGTGATCATCCGGGGCGCGACCTGCGTACTTGATGCTCGAGAAACTGGCCGACAGAATCTTTCGCTGTTCGATCTCAGGCACAATCAAGCCGAATCCTTCGAGCGGATGTGTGAGTTGATCGCGCGCATAGCCGACAGAGACAATCGAACAGCTCGCATGATGAATCGTTTTGAGTTCTCGGGTGACATCGTCATCGAGCGATGCGACAAGCTTGGCGGTGGGCATCGCCGGTGTCGCAAGAATAACTGCGTCGAACTCGCTTGGACTGTCAACGTCTCTCGCAAACGATAGGGACCACCCGCACTGGACTTCTGCAATTCGTTCAACGGGGGCGTCCAAGTGACTGCATCCAACTGGCAGCTTGCTGGCAATGGCGTCCACTAAGCTCGACATTCCGTCCCGTGGCGCGACGAACATGCTGTAGCGCGCCCCGCCGCTTCGTTCTTTCGATTTCGGCTGGTTTCGCAACGCGCGAATGAGGCTGCCGTGTTTCGCTTCCATCTCCGCAAAACGTGGCATCGTGGATTGCAGACTGAGTTTGTCTGGATCTCCCGTGTAGATACCGCCGACCAACGGCTGCACGAGCCGGTCATAAGTCTCGCGGCCGAAGCGACGCCGCACGAACGATGCAAGGCTTTCTTCCTCGCCCGCTCGCCGTTGCGGGACGAAATACTCGCAGGCCAGACGGAGTTTGCCAAGCGGACTCAAGATCGGCGTGGTCAGCATCGGCCAAGCCTTCGACGGTGCCATCACAACGAAGCCGTCAGGGATTGGTACGGGCTTGCCCTTCCGCACGACAAACGCGTGGCGGTAGCCCGAGTTGGTCTGAATGAGCTGGTCATCGAATCCAATCCGCCGGCACAGGTCCATCGCCCAAGGGATCGTCGTAATGAAATTGTCCGCACCCCCCTCGATCAAAAAACCGTCACGACGCGTTGTTTCCAACGCACCACCGAGCCGATGGCTGGATTCGAACAAGGATAGCTGGACATCGGGAACAAGTTCCGTCAAGCGATGAGCGGCAGCGAGCCCCGTGATACCACCGCCAACGACGGCCACTCGCAAAACGGACGGAATTTCGCGGGTAGACATTAGGCCTAGTCTTGCTTGACGGGGATGCTGATGACGAGCCCGACGACGCGCTTTCGCCGTCGATTCTGCATGAGCGTAGGTTCATGGCAGCGGAGGCAGGAGGCAACGAGCGTTACCGCGCCGGCGCGATGATAGACTCCCTTCTCGATCAGTTCGAAATCATCTTTTCCCGAGGCAAGCGCTTTGGCAGCCTTCTTTTCGAACTCGCTTTCCGGCTCGTGGTCGATGTTCATGGCCTCGGTATTCACGGAGATCCAGCGCGTCTTGCCATGCGTCTCCTGATCGACCCAATAGAAAACGTCCTCCAAGACACGAGATGGCACCGTCAACCGCTTACCTTCCTCGAAGTACGCACGATGGACCATGATCAACGTCGATTCGTAGGTGGTGTGCAAGAGCTTCGTTCGGGCACGAGCTTCTTCGATCGTCATTATCGGCTTGCCCAGTTTGATCTGATCCGCGGAGTCCCCAGATTTTCCAGGGGGCTCGCCAAGCGAGTCGCTGACCGCTATGAAAAGGCTCGCTGCTCCCACGATCATGCACAATCCGGCCGATATTCTCAGATTCACGTTAAGATTCCTCATGGGCTCAGCTTTCTTGTGTTGCATTTTAACTGAGAAACTCTTCAAGCACACGGTATTCTTCCACTCCTGTCACCCGCGCATCGAGGCCCTGGAACTTGATCGATAGACGTGCGTTGTCGATTCCGAGGCAATGTAGGATCGTGTTGTTGATGTCAGAAATCCTCACGGGATCTTCGACGATGTTGTAGCTGAAGTCGTCGGTCATACCGATCGACCGTCCTCCCTGGACCCCGCCGCCCGCCATCCACATGGTGAAGCAACGTGGATGGTGATCACGGCCGTAGTTGTCGCGCGCCAGCTTGCCTTGGCAGTAGACGGTGCGACCAAATTCGCCGCCCCAGGTGACGAGCGTGTCTTCCAACATACCGCGGCGTTTCAGATCGTCGATCAAGGCCCGTGTCGGTTGATCGATATCGCGACATTGATTGCGAATGTCGCGAGGCAAGTTATTATGCTGATCCCAACCACGATGGAAGAGCTGAATGCACTGCACACCTCGCTCGGCCATCCTCCGCGCCAGCAGGCAACTCGCTGCAAACGTGCCCGGCTTCATCACGTCCGGCCCGTACATGTCGAGAACATGTTGCGGCTCCTGCGAAAAGTCCGTCAGCTCCGGGACCGAAGTTTGCATACGGAAAGCCATCTCGTACTGAGTCGTTCGCGCTTGCGTCTCCGGATCACCCGCTTGCTCATACTGAATTGCATTCAGCCGCGCGAGCCCTGCGAGCATTTTGCCGCGAGTCTCTCGATCGACACCGTCTGGATTCGAAAGAAACAGCACCGGATCGCCTTGGGCTCGCAACGCAACGCCTTGCAATCGCGAGGGCAGAAACCCGGTCCCCCATAACCGGTTGTAAAGTGCCTGTGCACTCTTTCGTCCCGACCAGGTCGGCGTCATGACCACGTAATTCGGCAAGTTCTCTGTTGCTACGCCGAGCCCGTATGCCAGCCATGCTCCCAGGCTCGGCCAGCCGGGCAGCTCGCGTCCAGTCTGAATGTACGTAATCGCCGGATCGTGATTGATGGCGTTGGTATTGACGCTGTACATGAACGAGAGATCATCCACGACCTTGGCCGTATGTGGCAGCAACTCGCTCACCCATCGCCCGCAATCTCCGTGTTGTGCGAAGTTGAACATCGACGGAGCAAGCGGGAAGCGCTTCTGCCCTGATGTCATCGTGGTGAAACGTTGGCCTTGCCGCACGGAATCCGGCAGGTCTTTGTCGAACAACTTCGTGACCATTGGCTTGTAGTCATACAGATCCATCTGAGCCGGCCCACCGCTCATGAACAAGTAAATGAACCGCTTCGCCGTCGGTGGATGATGAGGCAGGTCCGGCAACCCGCCAGGCCGTTTGGGCGCATCTGCCTTCATCGCCTTGGCATCCCTGTTCAACAATGTTGCCAGGGCAGCAGCTCCCGCGGCATTCAGGCCACGGCCGAGAAGTTGTCGGCGGGTCAGTTGCAGTAGTGTCTCAGTGCGAGGATCCATTGTGTTGTCCTTTTTGCAGCTGCAAGCGATCAGCGCTCCGCGGACGGCACACGGGGAGTG
>JASLPZ010000345.1:0-7423 GCA_030744725.1 Pirellulaceae bacterium | reverse complement strand
ATGAACTCATCGTCGAACTGAAGAGTGTGGACGAGATCAAACGTATCCACGAGGCACAACTGTTGACTTATATGAAACTGGCCGAGGTGAAGATCGGTTTGCTGATGAACTTTAACGTCACGACTCTGAAGGACGGCATCAAACGTTTCGTCCTCTGATGCCTTCGTGCTCTTCGTGTCCATCGTGGTGGTTCACCGCCTCTGTCGGTGGTTAGATTGTTGGTCTTGAAACATCGTTAAACACGGTATGATGGTCAGAAGTAATGAAGGCGGAACGATTTGATGCAGCCGAGCGGCGGTCTGCGTCGCAACTAAACTCAAAGCCGGTATCCGCCGCCGGCTGCTCAATGAAGATAAGTGAATTGATGAGGCCAACATGAAATACACCGTCGCCATACTGCTCACTGGTCTGCTGCCGCTTCTTGCCGTCCCACTGCACGCCGCCGAACCCATCGACATCGGCTCCCGACGTGAGCTGTTTGTCGACCATCACTTGATCGCATCGCTGGACGGTTCTCGGCTCGTATTACATCGACCGCAACCACGCGAGATCGTACTTAAGTTTGATCAGCCTTGGGAAGGGCTATACAGCGGCTACGAGACGGTTCTCAAAGATGGCGAGACGTATCGGTTCTACTATCGGGGGATGCCCGAAGCCAAACACGATCTGGATACCGAAGTGACCTGCGTGGCCGAAAGCAAGGACGGCATCCATTGGACCCGACCGAAACTTGGAATCTACGAAGTACGTGGAACCAAAGAGAACAACGTCGTGCTGGCGCGCAGTCGCGGATGCCACAACTTCGCACCATTCGTCGACGTGAATCCAGAATGCCCATCTGACCAACGGTACAAAGCCTTGGGCGGGACTGGTAAGCCGGGACTTCTGGCCTTCGTGTCGTCGGATGGTCTGCATTGGAAACAACTCCAGGCCGATCCTGTGATCACAGAGGGAGCATTCGACTCCCAGAACAACGCGTTCTGGTCTGTCAGCGAAGAACAGTATGTCTGTTATTTCCGTGTGTTTCGCGATGGAAAGCGTTGGATCGCCCGGACGACATCGAAGGACTTCATCCATTGGACTGCGACGGTTGACCTGGAGCTTGGCGGCAATCCGCGTCAGCACCTTTACACGAACCAGTTCGATCCGTACTTTCGCGCACCGCATATCTATCTGGGGCTTCCCACTCGATTCCTGCCGGGTCGCCGCGTGGTGACTGCGGAGGAAGCCCGACGCATCGGCACACCGACAGAATGGAACTACGCTAACGACTGCACCGACATTCTGCTGGCATCGGCGCGAGGCGGAGACAATTTCAGACGCACGTTTATGGAGGCGTTTATCCGGCCGGGAGCCGATCTGCAAAACTGGACGTCCCGAGCGAATTATGCCGCACGCGGGATCGTGGAAACCGGCGAGCGGGAATTGTCAATCTATGTGAAGCATCATTCCGGCTATTCCTCGAATCACGTACGGCGATATGTCATCCGGCCCGACGGTTTTGTTTCCGTGAATGGTCCCTACAAAGGTGGCGAACTTGTGACCAAGCCATTCGTGTTCACCGGCTCGAAGTTGTCAATCAATTACGCCACCTCGGCGGCAGGCGGCCTGTTTGTGGAAATACAATCGCCCGAAGGAAAACCGATTGAGGGCTTTGCTCTGAAGAACTGCCCTGAGATCATCGGCGACAGGCTTGAGCACACGGTGAACTGGAAACAGGGGGCGGATATCAGCGGCTTGGCCGGCAAGCCGGTGCGGCTCCGATTTGTGCTAAAGGATGCCGACCTTTATTCAATTCAATTCACAACCAACAAATCGAGTTAGCGTGATGAGAAGCCGCCTCGTGATAGTTCTGGCGTGTTTGCATCTTCTCGTGGCCGTCGTCGTGGCCAAGGCGGAAGAGGGAGCGGACACGTCGCAGAAGCTCAAGCTGTTAATCGTGGACGGGCAGAACAACCACGACTGGAAAACGGTTACCCCGCTTCTGTCCTATTCGCTGGGTCAGACAGAGCGGTTCGACGTCGACGTCGTGACGACTCCGTCGCGCGAGGCGGACTGGAAGGCGTTCGGCCCCGAGTTTTCCAAGTACGACGTCGTGCTGTCGAATTACTTCGGACGCGATTGGCCGGAGAGCGTGCACGCAGACTTGGAGCAATTCGTCGCAGAGGGGGGCGGCTTCGTCGCCTTTCACGCGGCGGTCGCCTCGTTTCCGAAACGCGAGGCATTCAACCGAATGATCGGCATCGGCTGGCGGGCGGCCCAGTTTGGAAATCGGTTGGCCGTCAGTCTGAGTGGTGAGCTTGTTCGCCAACCGGCGGGCAAGGGCCATGGTGCCGGCCATGGAGCACGGCATGAGTATGCCTTGCACACGCGCGCATCGCAACACGCCGTGATGGCGGGGCTCCCCGACACGTGGATGCACACGGCCGACGAACTTTATCACGGGATGCGCGGACCGGCCGAAAACGTCGAGATTCTGGCCACGGCTTACTCGCCCGTCACCAAGCTCAACGAGCCGTTGCTGTGGACGGTGCGTTACGGCAAGGGGAGGGTGTTCGTGACGGTGTTGGGACACGACGCCGTCGCGCTGAAGTGCGTTGGGTTTCAGACAACGCTGGCCCGCGGTTGCGAGTGGGCAGCGCGGGGTACGGTGGGTTTGGAGCGGCCTCTGAATTTCCCGACAGCCGCGCAGAGCAGAGTCGGCACGCCGGTCGTTTGGTCGGGAATTACCCGGGCGACGATCGATGCCCACATCGATCAGGACGTCAAGGTGTACGGCTCGCACGCGGCGGTCAAACTGCCGATCCAGACGGGCGTCATGCTGCACAACCCGACGGCAATCACCGCTGGACCTAAGGGAACGATTTATGCAGCCAACTACACCGGTCAGATCTACCGTCTCGAAGACAGGGACGGCGATGGGCTCGAAGAGACGGCGGCGCTGTTCGCGGACATCTCAACCAGCGGCGAGGAGTATTCTTCGGACGACGCGGCTCAGTATCCCGGGACGCCGCAACACGGCGGCTTGCGCTATCCGACGGGCATGGTCTTCAAAGGGAACGATCTGTACGTGGCGACGACTCAGGAAATTCGCATCTACCGAGATACGACCGGCGACGGGCGGGCTGATCATTCAGAGACGTTTGCTGCGGGGTGGCCGTTCACGATGCACTTTTTTGATTGGACGTTCGCGCCGCGTTTCGGACCGGATGGGCATCTGTATGCGATATTGTGTACCGATTATCTCAACGGCGCACGCAAAGCGGACCCCGGGGGTCTACGAGGTTCGATCCTGCGAATCAGCCCGGACGGGAAGAAGATCGAACGCTTCGCCAACGGGCTGCGGTATGCCTACGGCTTGGCGTTCAATCCCCACGGGGACATGTTCTTTTCGGACAACAAAGGGGGCGGCAACCCGACGGAAGAACTGAACCACGCCATTGCGGGGGCGAACTACGGGCACAACCCTCATAGCGATCGTCTGCCGAGCGTTGAACCTCGCAAACCGATTCTCGAGCTTCACTACGGAGCGGGCAGCGGCGGCATTGCGTTCAACGATCTGGATAACGACTTCGGCGGCGTGGCTGGCGATCTGTTCATCGCGATGTGGGGGCCAGACGGGCAATGGGAAAATGGGGCGCTCGTCCGCGTTAAGCTGACCAAGCAGGACGACGGGACGTATGAGGCGACGGAGCACCGGTTCTCGACGGGGCCGGCCAAGGTGATTGACCTTTGCTTTTCTCCAGCTGGGGACTTGTATGTCGCGCAGTTTGGGCGCGAGGGGCCGGCGCACGTCCCTTTCAAGGAACCCGCAGGAGCGATCTATCGCTTCATCCACGCGCCGTGGGTGAATCCTGATCAAGAATCTGCGCTGGCGGACATCAATCCGTTGAAGCTGGTCTTGGCCGGCGATCCCCTCACGGGGAAGACCGTCTTCAAGGAGCGGGCCTGTGCAAACTGCCATACCGTCGACGGCAGTATGAAGCTTTTAGGACCTGATCTGCGTGAAGTCGGGTCGACGTTGGGCCTCAAAGCGCTTGTCGAGTCGCTCGAACAGCCCAATGCTAATATCAAGACCGGCTTCGAATCGTACATCGTCGTAACGGAAGACGGCCGGGTCGAAACTGGCCGGCTGCTCAAAGCAGAGGGGGACACGGTGACGCTCGTCGTGCCGCAGGAGAATACGACCGGTAAGACGATCGTGCTCAAACGAAACGAGATCGAAGAGATGAAGCTGTTGTCGACGTCGCTGATGCCGACTGGACTGACGGCCGGTTTGAGCGATGTGCAGAAGCGCGATCTGCTGGCGTACATGCAGTCGCTGCGAAGTGCAGAGCGCGTGTTGCGTTTGAACGTGGGCGGTAAGCAGATCAAGGACGAATCGGGGGCCGTTTGGATAGCTGACCGCGCATATTCCGAGGACGGCTTTGGAGCAACGGGAGGGAAAGCGTTTCACGCCAAGACGGGCCGGCCGCTGCTCGACGATTCCCGCTTTGGCGAGTTTGCGTACCGTTTCGATCTGGACAACGGGCAGTACGATGTCACACTGATCTCGGCCGAGCCGTATTTCAAGTCGCTCGGCAAACGCGTTTTTTCGGCCAGCGTCGAAGGACAACCACTTGTCGAACAGATCGACCTGTTTGCGGAGGCAGGGTTCGGTAAGGCGGTTCAGAACACGATCCGCGTGAAGGTCGAGGACGGCCGATTGGATATCGAGTTTGCGCCGAACATCAATCTTCCGCTGGTGAGCGGAATTGAGGTGCGGCGAGTCGTGAGCGAGTGAGAATGACAGAGCAGGAGAGCTTGTGATGATTGTTGGGTTCGACCACGACGAGGAGTATCGTACGACACGTCCTTTTCGGATGCTCTCATCGCTTCTTTTCCGATTGTCGTTAGCAGACCTACCGTCTCAACGGGAGGACACCACTTGAGCTTCGAGATTCTCGGCATTGCCACAGCCGTGCCGGAACATGTGATGACGCAAGACGAAGCTCTGGCCATGTCGGCTCAGCTGATCTGTCGCAACGAACGTGACACTCGGTTGTTGCGGACGATGTTCCGTCAAGCCGGTATCGAGAAAAGACACACTTGTGTGCCGCATCGTACTGCATACGATTGGGCAGGGAACTGCAACACACCGAGCGCGAGCGCTGGACGCAGTACAGGCGAGCGGATGCAGCTCTATGCCACACATGCCGGACCGTTGGCAAGGCAGGCTGCTGCCGAGTCGCTTCGCGTCGCGGGTGTCGCATCACATGACATTACACACTTGATAACGGTTTCATGCACCGGCTTCGACGCTCCTGGCATCGACGTCGAATTGGTCGAACAACTTGATCTTCCGAAGACGACGGAGCGACTCCACATCGGCTACATGGGGTGCCACGGAGCGCTAAATGGCCTCCGAGCCGCTCGTGGATTGGTCGCGGCAGAACCGACGGCAAAGCTCTTACTGTGTGCTGTCGAGTTATGCAGCCTGCATTACCGCTTGCGATGGGACGATGAACGAATTCGTGGAAACGCGTTGTTCGCTGACGGTGCCGCGGCACTCGTCGGTGCATCTGTCATGAACGACCAGCCAATTGTCGTCGCCAATGGACGACCTTGGAGCGGCTGAGAACTCGCGTCGCCAGATAAACCTGGAGCCAGTTCGCATGGCTGCGCTCAAGATCCACGACAACGACACGCCTCGTCGCGGCCGACTTCATTTTGTGCAAGACAATCTCAACTTCCTCGTTCGATAGATGATGGAGGAACTGAGAACAGATCACGACATCGTACCGTTCTGGTATTTCGTCGTGCAGGATGTCGTGACGAAAGAGACGTACTCGGGCATTCGCCGTGGAACAATTCTCGGTAGCAATGGCGATCGCTTGGTCACTGAAATCACAAGCGTCGATCTCCAGATTCACGCCCTGCGATGCACTCGCCTTTAAGATCCCAATAGGGACATCCGCCGCGCCGGTGGCAATATCTAGCACTCGCAGCAGTCGTGAGTTGCTCTCACCTGCCATCGTCGAGACGTGCTTCCACACTAACGACACGTTCCCGGTCCACGCATTGATTCGCTGTAGCCCACGCAGTGCCTTCACATGCTCGTGGCGATCCAAATCGGGATCATCCATCTGTTCGGGAATGAGTACGCGGGCTTGCATAGAGGTGAACAATAATCACCGTCATGTTTTCCCCTGCCTGCTTGTCTGGCAGGTGGAGCAGTTTGCCAAGCTAACACGCACTAAGCAGTGTTCGATCTTTTATTGTCGTCTTTCGCTCCGCGAAAGCACGCTCCTTTCGCGGAGCGAAAGGCGACTATCGGACAGTAATTCCTCGAACGATCCTAACATTCCGCTCAGGCCCTTTGTCGGTTTGTCCGGCAAGAGGTCAAGTGTGGTTGGCAGAGCGGTTTCCGTGCCAAGCAAACTGATTCACGGGTGTTTCTACACAATCATAAGTAATTCATGATAGGGATAGCCATTCGGGCGATGCAACATGCTTCGAGTCACAGAACCCGGGATTCATGCTCTGCAACCGAGTCGCACTCGTGCTATCCACTAATCGTCCTCCAGCACTTGACGAATTACCACGGCGTACTTCATCAACGTGAGATAGTTGCGTAGCGCGAAGCCGTTGTTCTTCAGGCCGGCGGCCGAGTAGTCATTGCGATACTTCCGCGGGTTGGATGGATGAACGCCATCGCGGGCAACGAGCGTGGGGACGTCAAATCCCTCGTAGGCTTTGAACTTGTCCAGCGCTCCGTCCCAGTCGTTTGGGCGGCGATTGAGGATTTCGGCGTGGTAGTCGGTGAGAGGCACTTTCAGCTCGAGAGCGATCTTTCGCACAGCGTCGGCAAACTTTGCCGCCTTTTCGGTGTAACCGTGACGTGGTGGAATCGTACTGAGGATGACCACCGTGCCGTTGTCGAGACATTTCTTGACAACCTCGCGCGTCTTGTCTTCGTACTCCTGCAGTTCGAGTTGATGCAAATCATTCGTGCCGAACATGATGAGGGCAACTTCGGGATTGAGGTCCTTCAGCCACATGTCAACATTTTTGTGTGCCCAGCGAATCGTCATACTTCCCTGATTGCCAAACTGGGGCCCCTTGCGATCCCAGCAATCTTTTAGCATGTGTTTATTGACGAGTTGGAAGGCGACTTCCATTTCTTGCGATGCGTTCTTGCGGCTATAGGGAAGACCGAACCAAAAGGCGCGGGAGATCGTGATCGAGTCGCCGAACAGTGCGAAAGTGCCTTCTTCGCCATTGAAGCGTGAATGGACCTTTTGCATCGCCGTGGTCCATTCAGGCTCGTCCGACACGGCATGCTCGGACACGACGCAGGAAGAGTGAACGTCAACCCTGGTATCGGCAACGGACACGACAAGTGATGCGAATACGACTCCAGTGACGACGACCGAAGTGAACG
>JASLPZ010000344.1:0-7440 GCA_030744725.1 Pirellulaceae bacterium | reverse complement strand
GACTTCTGAAGCGCCTTAAATGCCGAAATTGCCTTTGGCCTGTCACCCTCTTGAAGAGCAAGTATGGCCATTTCCGGAAGTGATTCGTAGGGCTTGAATTCGATTTCAGCATCTGTGAGTATCGCGTCAATCTTGGCTTCAAGCCACAATAGTTGAGCGGCACGCCTGCCATCGGCGGTCAAGATCCGGAGGAGCAGTGAGACCATTACCACGACTGAAGCGATCAAGACAAACTGGTTCAGGGTAATCTGGCTCATGTCGAACATGCGAATTCCTCTGTTCTTGGGTCGTTGTAGGGAGGAACGATTTCAGAGACAGCATACCAGATCTTCAGAGCAACTTGCACGTTCGTCTCTCAGTACGTTCTCCGTGCGGCCACCTGGCACAAGTTAGCGACGACGGTCCATGGGTCCAATGTACGTCTGTGCAATCACGACGTTGTCGATGAACAGATGCTGATCGTATGGCGATGGTTTGGTACCGCCGTGATAGACGTTCATCCAGATTTGTTCGATCTTCAGCTTGTTCAGATGACGAAAGCGGATATCAGTTTTCTCGAAGGCCTGCCGTCCATCCACCCAGGCTCGAATGATACCGTCTTTCTTGCCGGGTGTGTTCAATTTCAAGAATTGCTCGATCGAGTACCAGCGGTTATTCTCCAGGAATCCGCGGTAGCCGTTTTGCCAGAGCCAGATGTTTCCGTAATTGCCTTTCATGTCAGCGTGGTAGCAGTAAGTGCCGATCGGATGTAGGCCACCGAGCGGATTGTCTTTGGGGATCGACAGATGAAATGAGCCGCGAGCCGACCAGCCGTCGCGGCCGTTGCTTTTGCGCCCGCCCCAACCGGCGACGCCGTATGTGCCGCTGATCCCCGGCAACTTGCCACCCTGCAACGTCTGTTGCCAATCGTCAGCCAGCCGCAGGTAGTAGCGAAAATAGATCTCTTCAGGTTCGCTGTCGGTTTCCTCTCTGAACTTGTACCCCACGTTCATGGCGCTGGTTGAGCCCTGAGCGATCTTCACACGTACAGCCTTCGCTTGAAACGGTTCGAATCGCCGCTGGCTATCGTTGGCAACGGCATCTAATTTGCCCGCCGCAAACGTCCACTCCTCGGCCCATCGGTCAGACTGGAAATCGGTGAAGAAAATGACATCCGGATCAGCCTCAATTCCCCTGTCGTCCGGATATTTCGACGCCAGGCCGAGCAGTGGTTCCCCGGCGGGAAGATCATCTCCCTGAGCGCAGCGGAAAAGGGCGATTTGTGTGCTCCCAAATTGAGCGAAGGTAAACAACCGCAGCGTCGCCTGATCAATCCGCATCGTCTTCTGAATGTCGCTCAGATCAAAACGCAGCAGTGTGTTGTTTGACTTGCCGGTAACTTTCAAGACCGGCTGATCACCAAGGCTACGATATGTCGACCGATCGAGATGCGTGTCGGCAACTGGTGCGAGTGTGATCTTGCGCTTGTCAACGCTGATGATTAGTTGAGGCCGCAGGGAATCGTCGGCATATTCCCGACTGTGGAAATGGCAAGCGCCGCCTTCGACGGCTCGCAAGAACATCCCCTGGTTCTGATACTTGGTGTCGATCCATGCTTGCACCAACTTTGTTACGTCCCACTCGACGAATCTTGGCATGTCGTCATCGACGATCGAACTGGTGCTGAAAGCGCGACTTCCTTGCTCGACGTTCGCCGCGTCCCGCCAATCGCCGAGATCGTTTTTCCACTCTAGCAACCCGGCTCGATTGTAATAGTCACGTGAAGCACCATCCGCCCGCGCCTCCGTCCCTTCCGCCCAGTCATTCTTCGCGGCGAATAAGCTGTTGCAGAATATCGCCAGCAGAATTGCCACAAGATATCTCTTTGTCACTTGCAACTCCTCAGCATTTTCGAGTTGACGTTGCGATCATGGCTGTCTTCCATCAATGCCGATCGTTTGGTTTGCATCCACGCCAGGGCGCTTCACAGTTGTGCCATCGAGAAACCTCACGACCAAATCGACGCGTTTGTGTACACCGAGACCAAAGTGTAGTACCGGGTCGTTTTGGCCGAGATAGCCGTTGCTCGAGCGCGCTTCGCGCGTGCCGAGCAACGCCTTGCCAGTCTGGTTGACCTTGTAGATCCGCGTCTTGGCACCAAACGCACCCGCTTGGCCTTGCGGTGAAACGAGCCGTACCTTGAGCCAGTTAGCGCTGTCCAATTCGTTGCGTACTAATCAGTTTCGCGAACGCTTGCAGCCCACAGCAAAATCAAGATCGCCATCATTGTCGATGTCGGCAAAGGCGATGCCGCGTGGATCGTTGATGCCGCGGACAGGAATTCGAGGCCCTTTCGCAAACCGACCCGCTCCGTCATTCAGGTAGGACACGTCGTCGCCGGCAAACACCAAGTCCACGTCGCCGTCATTGTCCAGATCGGCAAAGCCGCCCATATAGCCGTCGGTGTCGGCAAAACTCTGCCACGACTTCAACGTACCGTCGCCTTGGTTCAAATAAAGATGCCCGACGTCGGCCGTTGCCAGCAACATGTCCAGATCGCCATCGTTGTCCACATCGGCCATGCTGATACCATCGCCGGCGCGGTGTTGGATGCCGATTGATTTGGAATCGACACGGTTGAAATTGCCCTTGCCGTCGTTTTGCAGAACGTTTACCGACCCGGTTCGATTGGCGGCGATCACGTCGATGTCGCCATCACTGTCGAAGTCTGTGTCGGTTGCTCCTTGTCCGCATGGGGCCCAGAACAGATCGCCACCGCGGATCGGTTGGAACTTCAGACTCCCGTCATTGCGATAGACTTCGTTGCGCTCGTCCGGCGGGTCGGCTGATCCTTGGTAGTTCGTGACGCAGAACAGGTCCAGGTCGCCGTCACCATCCATGTCGAATGTCAGCACGCCACGCGTCGGCCAACGGCGCTCGGGCGGAATGTTGCTGTGGGCCGTCACATCGAGAAAGCGGCCTCGTCCGTCGTTTCGAAAGATGTTGTTAACCGCCGGAAAGTCAGAATGGTCCCACGTCGTTCCGTTGAACAGGTCGTAGTCGCCGTCGTTGTCCAAGTCCGCGAAACAAGCTCCATGCGAACCGCCATCGAAGTCGGCGATCCCACACTGTTTTCCCGCGTTTGCAAACCGCCGGCCGTCCAAGTTGTCAAAGAACAGATCGGGCATCGGGTTATTGAAGATCATGGTGATATAAAGATCCGTAAGGCTATCGTCGTCCACATCGGCGAACATCGCACCATGTCCGCCCAGTCGATCGCGCTCGGTCGGTCCGCCAGCGCCAGCTTGAAGCGTGATGTCGGTAAACCGCAGTTCGTCGTCAGCTGCCAGCGCCGACGTCAGCAGGCAGATGGCACAGATAATCACTCGCCCGCTCATTTGAACTCCCCAACTGCGATTGCCCAGTCGGAGTCGTACGGCGCGGCCCAGGTCTGTTTCTCAGCCGCCAGACGACCGAGTCGTAGTTCGAGGTATGGTTTCTTGGTGTCCACAGCGACGGCCCCCTGCCCTCCAGCCATCTTGGAGAGATCCATTTCGATTGAGCCGGCATCTTCTTTGTAGAAAACGTACTGCGTGCCTGCGGGTACCCTCAAGCAAGCACCGTCGGTGATATCCGAGGTTGCCGTCATGTCGTTGAGAAAGCGACGATTGAAAAACCTTGCATAGGTCTTGATCGGGGCTGGATCTTCGTACGGGGCTGAACCGAGCCAGCTGTCGCGGCCGCGTGGGAGATAGCCCCAGATGTTGGCCACGCCACCCGCCATCGTCGAATGCCACAGTCCACGGCGAGTCCTTTCCATGTTGTAGTCCTTACCGGCATACGCCTTGGATTGACGGATGCGAAAGCGATCTTCAGAGAATGCCGGTTTGCCTCGGCGGGCATTGAGGGCCGCGCGATAAACTTGATGCGTGGGCCGGTGGTGCTCGTAGGCCGAATAATCGAGTCCTTCATAGATCTGGGCCTTCCGATGGTCCAGGCCATGATTCGGTCCGGCATCGCGTGCACCCAGTAGGTGAGGCCAACCGAGATGCTGATGCAAGTGCTTGTGCCACATGCCAAGATCTTCTTCGACCACCCATTCATCCAGATCGAAACCGTAACCGATCGTCCATCCCGGCAACGGGCCAAGACGTGCGGCGAGGTACCGCTGTAGCCGTCGATCAATCGCGCCGCCCAAACCCCAGCGTTTCGGTGTCCACCGCCGAGCTTCGTCACCCCACATCCATAGGTGGACCATGCCGCCTGCCGAATGCGCTTTGGTAATCAACAACTCCAGCGCCTCGAACGTTCGCCGATCCGGATTCGGGGTGTGGATATCGGTGGACTTCAACTTGTCGATGTCAAACCACTGGCAACTGCCCACGACGTGAAAGCCGTTGAATCCGTGCTCGACAAAAAACTTCTTGATGTCGGCGTCAATCTTGTGAGGCTTGTTATGAAAGTACTTGGGAGCCGCATACATCACCAGTTGCGGCACGAAGGCTCTCAATTCACGACTTGGGCTCGCCGGGCGCGCCCACTTGTTGCCATGATTTGTGATGAAGCCCGTGATCGCCGAATTCGAATTCGGTTTGATCAGCACGGAACCTCGCCGTTGGTCGAGATCCCGATCTACGCTGCTGGTGGTAAACGTCCATTTGCCGATACGTGTCCCCGTGAAGCGAAATCTCCAACTGTCTTTGCCATCGTAGAACATTCCTGTCGTTCGCTTCTGTCCTGTCTGTTCATGAACGAACGTCGCGGTGGCGATCACGTCAAACGCATTACCGTCAAATGTCGGATTCGGCAAACTCCATTCGATGTATGGAGCCCAGAGCGCCGCAGTACGATCGAGTGACCTGCCCTCGGCTCGGGCGCTGTCAGTCGCGCATCCGACGACCATCAGAACGGCGATGATGCTGCGAATACTCACGCGGTTCACGCTCATGGTGTTGGTTTCCTGATGATTCTCAGCGCCCAGTCCTCGTCACTCGGCGCGGTGAAGCGCTGCAGGCCACCGGGGATGGTTGTCTTGTTTTGGAAACTACCGTCTTTGCCGTTTGCAGGGTTCCACCACGCTGCTTCGTACGTCACCTTCGGTGTGAGGCGCACGGCGATGGTATTGCCAGTCGGCAGGTACAGTGCGTAAACGTGGCCGGGTCTGGCCAGGCAAAAGGCGCGGCCGTCACTTATCAACTCGTTGTGCGGTTGCATCTCCCAGAATGGCTGCGATTCCATGAACGCCCGCGCGCCGCCAAGTTGTGTCCAAGCGGGCTCCCATGCCGAGAGCGGGCGATCATAGGGCTGCCGCACGTGAGTCTCCCAGACGCCGCCAGCTAGGTAGACGCTCCACCAGCAGCGGCGGTCTTCCTCTGGTCGCGCTTCGTCGAAGTTCACCACCAGTACTCGCTGCTTCCGCAGAAGACAACGATTAATCCAATTGCTGGTGATGCGGTTGTGCTCCAAGGCGTTTTCGAGACCCGTGCGACTGCCGGGGCTGCCCGTTTGGATCGACGTGAAATCAATCTGTTCCGCGTCAATGTAGTCGTTGTTCGGCTGATTCACGTTGTGGATGCCGCGGGGGTGATCGTACGGATCGATCTGTTGCAACTGGCGCATGAACTGAAGCGCTTGTGACAAGCGATAGTTCTCGTTGTGCTCTTCGCCGCAGTTGAACACCAACGCAGGCAAATAGCCGAACCGGGCAATCATCTGGCGGTAGTAGCGAGCGCGGTCGTAGTCCTTCCACGCACTGTCGTCTTCCAGGACGAGATACGGCACAACGCCTTTGGTCTGCATGTATTCAAACAATTCATGCCATTGGTCGAGCTTTGCTACGTCGAACCGGGTGTCGTTTCCAGCGTTTGACATCGCCTCTCGCTGCGTCTTGCCGAGCCACGGCCAGACATCCTTATCGTCGCCGCCGATGTTGTGAGTCATGATGTAGAAGGAGTTGACGCCTCGGTCGGCCAGATAGTCGATCGCCGCTTTGCGTTTGGCCAGTGTGTTGTAGCTGCGGTAGTTGCCAAGGAAGTTTTCGGGATCGTCGCAACCCGCTTTCAACCAATACGGCCCGTCTCGAAATTTCAGGTAGCGGATCTTGTTCTTCGTGGTGCCGACCGACTCCAGCCGGCCCCATTTCCAAAAACCTTCGGTATCGGCTCTAACATCGACAACCCGCAACTCCCCTCGTCGGCGATCGAGTTGTGGGTTGGGGCTCTTGGTCGTGTAGGTCCATCGGCCCATTTTGTCGGCGGAAAAACGGACTTTCCAAACGTTGCCGTCCGATCCGCCCTTCCCGTCACCGTCGTAGAATCCGGGAACGACGTATTGCCGTCCAGCGGGACTCGTGAACTGCACGTCAAGCCGTATGGAAAACGGATTGGGATCACTGCGGGCACGCGAATCTGGCCCGTGAAACGTCAACTCGATGCGGGACCATTTGGCAAAGTCATCGCGGCCCTTTGACTCAGAGTCTTCTTCTGCGAGCGTACTCGTCACGAAGGCAAGTATGGCGACAAACATCAAATGGCGCTGCATCGAGTCCCCCTGTCATTGACTAACCGTCAAGGTTGTTCCAATTGGCTCCGCTCATTGTCGCCGGCCTGCTGGCGTCACCGCCTCCATCAGCAGCTTCATTGCGGTATCGGTTGGGTTCTTTTCGCCACTGGTCCATTTCTTCATCTTGGCGTCGTTGTACGAGACGACGATTTTGAGGCTAGGGATGACCCACATGGCTCGCGGTCCGCCGTGGCCGAAGGCACCGAACAATTCCTTTGGTGCGTTGGGAAACATCCGCACGCCATGGCGATCCACCCCGTTGGTCCACCACAACCAACTGTAGCTGCCGAAGTGATCGGTCTGGTTGTCTGGCTTACTCGTCGAGCCGAGCGAACGCTGGCCGGGGATCATCTCGGCAATTTTCCGTCCGGCGCGCGGGATCGAATTCGGCAACTGGCTGGTCACGGCCAGGTCGGCATGTTTCCGGGTGATCAGCTGCTCTCCGTTCCAATTGCCGTGTCGAAGATACAGCAGCCCGAAACGGGCAAAGTCACGCACTGAAATGCCAACACGACCGGGCCGATTCTTCGTTCCAAACGCCATCATTGTCGGCTTGTCCTGGCACTGCAGCGGTTCGGTCAGCAATGGCTGAAACACTTTCGCGTCGACGTTATCGTAGGTTGCACCGTAGACCTTCAAGAACAACGTGTCCCAGAATAACGCCATCTGCCAGTCGTTGTAGGCGTAGGCAGTTCCCGGTTTTTCAACCAACTGATAACAAGAGGTTTGGTTGGAAAAATGCCGCCACGTAATGGCCTCGTCCTTGAAAACGAGTTCCCTATTGATCTGTTTCAGTCGTGGTTCCCAGCGCACCGCGCGCTCATCAAGGCTCTTAATCTCGCCATCTTCGAGAGCTTTGAAGAGGAAGTGCGAATAGAAGGGCTTGCACGCCGAGGCTAC
>JASLPZ010000343.1:0-7467 GCA_030744725.1 Pirellulaceae bacterium | reverse complement strand
GACATTGGTCGCTTGTCCCCCCGCAGCGTCGTCGGGCGCAGCAGAGTGCGCCAAGTTATGTGACGAAGTCATCGGCTGCCTGCCCCATCCATGGTTCGAATTGTGACGTAAACCACTCCCTGTCTCAGTACTTGCACGAATTCCCGCACTCTGCCGTGCCGTACTCCTCGGCCAAAGACTCGCGTTTCTTTGCGAACGGCACAGAGACTGTGCCTGCTACTTGGAAAACCGTTCTTGGAGCCAAGCGATGACGTCTTGGGTGGGAAGGCATGGTGTCGCCTCCATCATGGATCAGGTAGCTGTAGCTTGCTGATGCACTGAGCGCCTGATTCTGTGCTTCGCAGATCGTACGAAAGTTGGCGGCGTGCTCCTGATGAGAGCACGCGCCCTTTCGTCCATGACCAGCCAGCATCGGCCGGGGAGAAAGAGCAACAGGCATCAGATTGCGATCGCTCAAACTCAGCATGCCTGGAATGATGTGGCACAGATCTCGCTGCCCTTCATACTGCTGTGGTTGAAGTTCCGGCGGGACACTTTGTAAGTCTTCAACCATCGCCATCAGATCGATCATTGTTTCTCGCATATCGCACGGAACATAATCACTCATCCCTTGGCCACATCGAGAGATCCCACTTCGCCACACCCATGTGATAGCGCTGGTGCCACGGCAGGGTGTGGGCGGCGTACTTGGGATGCTTCGGTCCGAAGTAAAAGGCGGTGACGATCGAGCCGTCGTCAAGTTGCACGCTCGAAGGATAACCGCAATCCGTTTTGTGCCAGTCGCGCGCCGCACAGGAGATCAGCACGACCGGAAGTGACCACGTGTCGCCACCATTATTGCTCATCCGCAGGACCACGCCGAACAGGCCGGGGATCCGGCTGGTGATCGAGCACAGCAGACGCCCATCGGCCAACTCCGCCAAATGCGCGTTTTCCTGGCCCTGTGGTGATATCAGCTTGGGCTTGGACCACGTCTTGCCTTCGTCGCGGGAACGGATGAGAGTTTCGCCACTGCCATGCGGCAGAGCACCGTCCATCTGGTCGCGGCAACTGGTGCGGCACACGGCCAGCCATTCTCCGTCACCGCGGCGCAGAAGAAACGACTCGCTGACGTCGTCCGCTGTCGTCTGCTCGCCGCCCCACGTTCGGCCACCATCGGAGCTGAAAATCACACTGGCCTTGCGTCGTCTCCCCTCGCCGGGAAGCTTTCGATACGCCGGGCAAACGAGCCGGCCGTCGGGCAGTGCCAAGATGTCGCCGTGCGGGATGACATCGAGATCCAGCAGTTGCCGATCCCACATCCGGCCGTTGTTTTTCGAGATGCACCGTTGCAGTTTGAGAAATGGCAGCTTCTGACCTTTGTGGTAGCCGCTGACCAAGGCCACCAGATGCCCTTCGCTGTTCAGGCCCACCGCGTGGTTCATGCGAATACCATCCGGCTCTTCGGGATGACTCGAAAGCTTGCTGCGGAACTTCCAGTTGACGCCTCCATCGGCACTAAGCCAAAGTTCGACATCGCTGTTATCTCCGTAACCGTGGCTGGGATGATTGTAGACAGCGGCCGCGACTTCGCCGTTCGGCAGTTTCGTCAGATTCGGCCAAAGTCCTTTGTTGTCAATCGCAACGTAGAACTGAGCGCCGGGCAGCAGTTGGCAGCCGTTCATTCCCTGCGTAATGAGCGGCCGAGACTCGGTGTCACCAGCAGCGACCGACTGGAGTGCGGCGGGAATCGTGGTCGCTAGCGCGGCGCGTTGGATGAGTGTGCGGCGACTGATGCTGTTGGACGGCTGATTGGTCATGCTGTGATTCACCTTGTCATTCCAGCGATCCGTCAGAACATTGTTGCTGAGTTATTCTTTGCTTGAGCAGCGCTTCTTACCCAGAAGTTGTATTGTAGCGAACCGCTCAATGCGAATGACAATCTGGTTCGCTAGAATGAAACATCACCACACAGCTCGTGAGTGACGAGACGCGTTGGATTGCACCGGAGTTGACTCAATGATTACGAGAGTGGCTGTCGCCGTCGTTGCTCTGCTTTGCATCGTTGGCGTGGTGCCCGAGATGGCCGAGAGCCAAGATCCCACGTCTTCCATCCCGGTCGAAGTTCAGACGCTCAGGCGTGAAGGCTACGGTGCCGCGAGCAAAGGTGGTGATGGCGGCCGCGTGATCTGGGTGACCAACCTGAAGGACTCCGGTCCCGGCTCGTTGCGCGCAGCGCTGGCGATCGAAGAGCCGCGCATCGTCAAATTCAAGGTCGGCGGCGTGATCGAACTGGAGAGGCCCATTGCCGTCAAGTTCGGGCGTGTCACGATCGACGGTCTTTCAGCGGCGGCGCAGGGCGGTATCACGGTGCAGGGCGGGTTTCACATTCGCGGTTGCGAAGACGTCATCGTGCGGCACATCCGCAGCCGCGGCGGCTACGACACGTTGCTGATCCTGCAAAGCCGCCGCATTCTAATCGACCACGTCTCCACGGCGTGGGCGCTGGATGAAAACATCGACGTGTGGGACAGTCGCGACGTCACGCTGGCGTGGTGCATCGTCGCCGAAGGGGCGGTCGAAGGGCACCACGAAGGAGTTCACTCCATGGGAAGCCTGCAATCCGGTGGCACGGCCCGTGTGACGACTCACCATTGCCTTTTCACCGGCAACATTGATCGCAATCCCATCATCACCGGCCCGAAGGAAGAACCGAAGTATCCGCTGGACGACTATCGTTACGACGTCATCAACAACGTGATTTACAACTATTGGAACGCATCAAAGTTTGCGGGCTACGCGCGGGTCAACTTTGTCGGCAACTACTTCCGACCCGGTCCGGATTCCAGTCTCGGCAAGTGGGAAGTCAACATCCTTCCCAAGCACAAACGCTGGAAAGACGTGAGCATGGAGCCGCAGGTGTTCTGTTCGGGCAATCGGGGGCCACACCGCCAGACCGATGATCTCGACGAACTGTCCATGGTGATGATCTACGGCAAAGAGAACTCGAAGTCGAAGGCTGGTATCTATGGGGCTGAAGCCGAGCAGTTCATCGCCCGCAAGCCGTTCGGCGGCCCCGTGGATGCAATGCTCGAGCCGCAACCCGCCGAGCAGGCTTACCGACAGGTACTGGCTCAAGTCGGAGCGTGGCCGCGGGATGAGGTTGATCTACGACTGATTCGCGAAGTGCGGGAGAAACAGGGCAAGATCGGCCGCGTCGGCCCGCGCTGGCGTCAGATCTACGAGGAGCAACAGAGAAAGCAACAAGCGAAGAAGAGACGTTAGCGGGACGTTCGCCAAAGGAAACCATCCGGGACGCGCTAGCCCAAGTTCCCCACTAAATCGCGGAAGTACGGTGTTTTCAAGGGTGGCGAACGCGAAGTCGTCACTACATTTCAGTTTGGTTTATTTTTGGCAGCCGGAGTTGGAGGCGATCGAGGAGAATCTGTTGGTGCTCGGTGGGCTTGGAGAGGCAGCGTTTGCGAATCTCGATGCCGCTGCGAGTGGGCAGGATGACGTCGATCGTTCTCAGCTCCCCGATCTCATCCAGGACTCGACGCGGCTCGCTGCCAAGACCGGCGCGATCGCACATCTGGCCAAGCGTCTTCCATAACACGTAGGCCAGAAAACAGACGAAGATGTGAGCCAAAACGCGTTCTTCTTTCTGATGCCAAATCGGACGGATCTTGAGGTCGCTCTTGTGAATGCGAAACGCGGCTTCCGCCTCCGTCAGTTGGATGTACGCTTTCCACAGTTCTTCATCGCTCCAGTTCGTGACATTGCTGCGAAGCAAATAGCAGCCGGCACTCAACGTCGCCCAGTCGCGAGCCGCTTCGACTTTCTTCCACTGGATGCGAGCGGCACCGTCGGTGGTTTTCTCGACGGTCACCTCGAACAACTTGGCGGCCCGCGAATTCTGGCCCAGCAGGCGACCGATCTCGCGTTCCACCTTCATCGGGTCGCGGTTCTGTTTCTCGCAGCGAGCTGTCATGGACACCAAACGCGCTTCGATCTTCTGCTCGAAGCGTTTGACGATGGCTTCTTCGGTGTGCGACCGATCGCGACTGCGGCATAAGATGAACGTCTCTTGGCCCGCTTCCACCGTCTCGCCGTCATGGCGTGGCCAGGAACACAGCTTGACTTCGAGCCCTTCGCGAATCGTGTTCCAATCGTCTTTGAGTAGTTCCGCCTCGAACTTCTTCAGCATCGATTTCGGTGTCCCCACGATGTAACGGCGATCGCCTTCTCGCAGGAAGTCGATGTTGTCGTCGCTGACCATGCCGCGGTCCATCACCCAAATGCGATCGCTCTTTCCGTAGCGAGCTTCCATCGTCGTGACGATTTGCTCCACCGTCGTTACATCCGCCGTATTGCCCGAGAATACTTCATAGCCCAGCGGCATGCCGCAACGCGACACGACCAACCCAATGCAGACCTGCTTGCAGTCGCCACGCCCGTCACGTGAGTAGCCACGCTGAGCCATCTCGAAGTTCGCCTGGCCTTCGAAGTACGTACTCGTGATGTCATACATCAACAGGTCGTACTCCAGATCAAACAGCTCACCCAGGCGGTTCTTCAGGTGAGCCTCGAGCTTCGCCTTGTGCGGCAGCAATTGATCGAGCGTGCGATACAGTCGGTTGTCATCCACGCGATCTGCCGGGACACCGAGCAGTTGTGGCAGCGCCGACTTCGGATACCACTGCTCCGCGACGTACAACTCGCTCGACGGACGACAGAGCCGAGCCACCATCAGAATCAACGCGCTGCGCCACCGCGAGACACGCTCCCGGCCTCGGGGCATGAAACGCTGGAGGAATTCATCCAACTGCAGCCTGCGGACCACTTCCAAAGCCAACCAAGGCCCACCGAACTGTCGACTGTTCTCCACGCGAACGCCCGACGCATCGACTTCGACCCACTGGGGCTGCACCGATTCCTTGTCGTCCGGTTGACTGAACAGCAACAACTGGTCTTCGCCACACGCCGTTGCTGATTCTTTCGAGTGGGACGAACTCGCGTCACGCGCCGCCTGCTCGACTCCCAGACGCCCCGCTTCGTCAAGCTTCCCCAGCCACGCAACAACTCGCTGTCGCGGCCCAGCATCGGTGCGATAAGATTCAACGAGCGCCCAATACGCATGCCGCTTGCCGTCCTTGTTGCGGAAACACTGTCGAAGAAACATACCCCGCCATGCTACCGACAGATCCGCACAAGGCTAGAGCAAAGGTCGTCACTACAACGCCTCTGAGATTGTTGTTGCCAACAACGAATCCACTCCCCACCGAGGCAAAAGAACTTACGGTGATTCGACACCGAAAATACTTTTCAAAAAAGTCGTTTCGGATCGTTACTGGGGAACTTGGGCTAGCGTCCGGTTCTTGGGAACCATGGCCTAGCGCCCAGCGGCTGAGTTTTTCGCAGCTCTACGGAACAAGGTATACCGCTCCAGAGCGACCACTGATCGTCTTTCGGGCTTTGGGCGCAAAGCGACATCGCTGCCATCGCCTATGGTTTCGGCTTTGCATCTCTGAGTCGATCGATCTCGTGTTTCAGCAGCACTCCACAAACAACCGCGGCAGGGCGTTAGCACCGCCGGCCACTGCCCCGTCGCTTCCCAGCCGCATGGCTTCGGGTAGTCCCGCTGGGGAGAAGTTCAACAAATCGCTCTTACCAATCCGTCACCAGTCGTTCTGCGTGAACTCATTGGAGTTGAAATGCAAAAACGTCGGAGTTGTGCAGCCGGACTCTCAGGCGAACGGGCGACGAGACATTCTTCATCTCTGCTTTTCCACGCCACGTTACCGTGTGACGAATCGAGTCGCCAGTGAAGCTGTCGCAGTCTTCCAGCGTGTATCCGTCTTGCGGCTTACCATTGGCATCGAGCAATTCTACTCTGAACCAGCCACCCGGTTCGCAGCGAGCGTTGACTTGCAGACGAGTGCCGTCGGTGTTGAGCGGCTTTGTTATGAACTCACCCGGCTGCGCGCCATCGGGCCGGAGTGACGCGAAGCCGTCCAGCCGCAGCGTAGCGAGGCCGACTCCTAATGTGTGGTACGGCTTTGTTGTCGGCAGGATGCGCGTGCAATGGCCCATATTTGCACCGAGGTAGTACAGCCGAATTTGATCGTCCACGACCAGCATCGTGTTGCCGCCGTAGACCATGCCGGAGTCCCATTCGCCGAACCGGCCGATTGACAAGGACCGTCGCGGGTAGTCGACGTCACGCCATGTCTGCATGTCGCGGCTGATCTTCATGGGCATGTCCAGCGGGCCTTCCCGGCTGCCGACGACCGGCCACAGGTCGTACAACGCAACCACGACACCTTCGTACGGGATTGCCGTTACCGAATAGATCTCGCTGTGAAACTCTGGGAGTCGTAGCGTCTCCTTCAGCAGACTGCCGTAGGCGCGGCAGGCGTCATCGGCCACGCGGGCATCGTCACGGTGGCCGGCGAGAAACGGGATCTTGGCGGTGAAGGGACTGTTGAGATCATTCAATGTCGTCGCTGCAAAGCTGCGGCGGACGAAGCCTTCGTGCTGACGCATGTACTTCGGGAAGAAGAGGAACTGCGCGCGGCCCGGATCATACACCAGTGAGACGACGTCGCCGTATGCATGACGGACTGACTCGGGCTGCTGCCACGTCACACCGTCGGCCGAACGGCTGACGGCGTAGTCGCTCGTCGGCGGCTGGTAGAACAGCGAGAGAAAGCGATCGACTCCAGTGGCTCCAGGAAAGAACAGCACATTATTGCCGGGCTTCTTCCAGGTGGCGATCCGGCCTTCGAAACCGAGCAGATTGTGGCGTTCGAACTGCTGCCACGGCGACTCGGCGATGTCCGTTCGCTGCCAGTGAACGCCGTCTGCGGAAACCGCATAGCCTTTCAGCGAATGCCGCGGTCCGCAGCGATACCACATCCGGAAACAGCGCTGATCAGGATCGTAAATCACCGTCGACATGAACGGGTCCGCCCAGCCTTCTTCCCACGGCATCTGCGCCTGAAAGACCGGATTGCGAGGATGCTTCTCGAACGGATGGAGGCGTCGCTTTAACCGGGACATCTCATCGATAACGAAGTCGTCGATCAGCAACTGTTTGTCGGAGCCCACCTGCACGACTCCGTCCACAACCTGTGTCGGCGGACGCTGCACGGCGCCGAGCCGTCGGGCAGAACGAGTCGTCGACGCCTGCTCCCACTGCCCGTGATGGATCAACCCATCGTCTGGACGGTCGCGTAGAGTTGCGACGGCCGTGCGCGCCGCAAACCGCACTCCGGCGTCGGGGTCGTCGAGCAACTCCTTAATGGCGGGAATCGCTTCCATTGCCATGACCCGATTGAGCGCGTCACAGGACTTCTGGCGAACATTGGGATCGCTGTGACGCAACGCGGCAACCAGCGCCGCAACGGCCGCCAGCCGAGTGTCCCGCTGCTGGGGGGGGGGGGGGGTAGACCCCCGGGGGGGCGGTTGCACCCGCGGGGGGGGTGG
>JASLPZ010000342.1:0-7471 GCA_030744725.1 Pirellulaceae bacterium | reverse complement strand
AATACCATCCCCAGACCCATGACTGCCAAGGCTGTGTAGCGCAACCGATCTCGCCTTGCGAACAGATAGAAGAAGGCTGCAGCACCTGCGATCGGCAATCCGTATTTGCCGATCTTCAATACGAGGATCCAGCCGGTGATCGTCGTGCCGATGTTCGCTCCCATGATCACGCCGACCGCCTGGGTCAGCGTCATGAAACCGCTGTTGACAAAACCGACCACCATAACGGTTGTGATCGAACTCGATTGAACAAGCATCGTCACCAGCACGCCGACCCCCGCGGCCATGAGGCGATTGTCTGTCACAATGCTGATCATTCGTCGCAGTCCGTTTCCGGCGACGGCCTGCAAGCCCTCAGAAAGGTTCTTCATCCCGAGCAGGAAGATTCCCAATCCGCCCACGACCGTCAGAACGAGCTTCCAGTAGTCCGGCTCCCAGAGTTCGACATAGAACTTCGTGTCAATGTATGCACCGACCTGATTCGTGGCGCGGACGAGGATCTCGCGTTTCTTGGCAGTTCTAGAGCCCCATTTCAGTCGGAGGACTTCGCCGTCAAGCACAGCCTCCGCCACGTCCTTTTTGGTGCGGAGCACTTCCATGATCAGAGGTTCGCCGGTTTGGCCAATCTGGGTTTCGGAGAAGACATCCTTTAGGTTGATCAAAGTGTCTGGCGAACCGAGAAACGCCTTCTGATCTGGGATCAGTTTGATCGTCAGCCCGCGGCCTGCGGTGCTGGAAGATTGCCGTTGAGACATGGGGGGATCCGCTTTGGGAACCGGAGCCGCCTTGCCGGCACTGGCACCCTCCGACACCGGTGTTTTCGAATCTTGGGCCATGGAGGATTCAGCTGTGCCTGCGGTTTCAGCGAGCGCACCGCGCTGGCCGAATGCCCCTCGGATGATCGGCGTTGCGAAGACAAGCAGCACAAGGCCACAAGTCGCCAGCCGCCTCCACCGCAGCGACCGTCTTCCGGGTTCGTTGCGCGAGAGCAATCCCGCGTCGAACAATGGCTTGTTTGTGTCTGTCATATCTACCAGGGAAGACCGTTTGCTGGGGGCGAAGGCTGGACCGGGAAGACACCACCCAACAGTATGTTCGATGACGCCCACGCGGAAAACAATGGCGCACTTGCTCGAGGCGAGTCAAATGGGATGGTATATTGGGCCGACGACGATACCCTTATCTCTCTTCCCAGCCGCTTGAGCCGCATGTGAACTGATCCGTACGGCCTCCTTGCGACACGTCCGTCTCGACATCTTCTCACGAATACAGACGGTGGACTGAATTCCGTGTCTTCGTCCTCGCCAATAAGCAAAAACTACGCCAAGCGCAGCAGATTCCCAGTGAATTCTCGCGATCTGTTGGTATGGCCCGCGCGGTGGACTCTTCCCAGTTATTGGTCAAACAGATAATGGAGGTTCTGAACCAGTTGGCATCGCGGACTTTATCACCCTTGCCCGCATCGCGCCTATCCGCGCGCAATGCGCGCACCAGTGCACCCCGCGAAAAGGGCCTGTCCGCGAACGAATTCTGTTTGTTGATGCTTGGCGAACACGAAAACGATTGGTATGCAGATTGCTTTAAACAATGTGATAGCCAGACCCAACAGCCGAACCAAGAAGGCAGATTTCGTGGCGCACGCAGCAAAGTGGATCAACGCAAAGGGTGACGAGCCCGTGACAGAGGTCGCGGTTCGTACCCTGAAGACTCGTCTGGAGATGGTTCAGCAGTACTTGGCAAAGGCCGCGATAAAGTACGAAGACGACGACGAATACGTCCACCAGTTGAGAGTTTGGTCACGCCGCGCCGATGCGGCCATCGAGATGTATCGCGAACTGATGCCGGAATGGCGGGTCGCTTGGATCCAAAAACAACTTATGCGGATTCGTAAGGCAACCAATGACGCCCGCGATGATGACGTTTTTGCCGAGCGGTTGGCAGAGGACAAGACGCCTGACACGGATGGGTTGTTGAAACGTGTCGTCGAGCATCGCGTTGAGGCACAGCAGGAAGTGCTCCGAATCTACGAGCGGATGACCAAGAGGAAAGGACGTTTTGGCCGCCGCGTGGAGAAGCTACTGAAGCGAGTCCGGCTTCGAGATAAGCATCGGAAGTCGAAACCGACGTACCGTGCTTGGGCGAAAGGACATCTTCGGCCAATCCTCGACGAGTTCTTCGAAATGGCGGAAGGCGACTTGACGGACACCGAGAGACTGCACCAGTTTCGCATCATGGGGAAGAACCTGCGTTACGCGATGGAACTGTTGTCGGCGGCTTTCTGTTCGCAGCTTCGGAACAAGGCCTATCCACCATTGGAGACGTTACAAGACCAACTCGGGAGGGTCAACGATCATGTGTCGCCGTTAATCCGTATCGGCCACTGGATCGAGGAAAACGATGACGAAGAACGAGCCAAGTACTTGGTTGAGATGTTGAAGAGTGAGCAAGATCAACTGAAGGAATCTTGCCGTAGTTTCGCGGCGTGGTGGTCCGCCGAACGACGGGATCGACTGCGTGAGGTGTTCGAAGAAGTACTTGGCGATAGCAGTGCGGCGAGGAAAACCGTGTGAGCACGGTTTCGGCCACGGAATTGAACTGTACCCTTCCAGACGCTAAGAGATGGTTACCAGATCGTAAGCACACCCTTAAGCTCGTATTGGAGGTTTGTCACCGTGCTGTTTGCCGAGGTTACTGCCGACTCCTTGCAGGTCGGCTCGATTCTGATGGGACTGCTCGGCGGGCTGGCACTGTTCCTGTTCGGACTGGATCAGATGTCCGACGCGTTGAAACTCATCGCGGGCGACGGAATGAGAAAGATCCTTGCCAAGCTGACGACGAATCGATTCACCGGCGCTCTTGCGGGGGCGTTTGTGACAGCGATTGTCCAATCCTCTTCCGTGACGACGGTGCTGGTCGTCGGGTTCATCTCTGCCGGGTTGATGTCACTGACTCAGTCGATTGGCGTCATCATGGGCGCGAACATTGGAACGACGATAACAGCGCAGTTGGTCGCATTCAAAGTGACCCATTACTCGCTCGTATTCGTGGCAGTCGGCTTCTTCATGCTGTTCTCGTCGAAAAACGAGAAGGTACGCCATTACGGGCACATGATCATGGGTTTGGGGCTGATCTTTTTCGGAATGTACTTGATGAGCGACGGGACGAAACCGTTGCGGACGTATCCGCCCTTCATGGAGATGATGCAACAAATGGACAACCCGTTGACGGCGATCCTGTTGGCCGCTGCCTTTACGGCACTGGTCCAAAGCTCATCCGCCACGACGGGTTTGGTCATCACGCTGGCCGGCCAAGGTTTCATTTCCCTTGATGCCGGCATCGCACTAATCTTCGGTGCCAACATCGGCACTTGTATCACCGCTGCCCTAGCATCGCTCGGAAAGCCACGAGAGGCCGTACGTGCAGCCGTTGTTCATGTCTTGTTTAACGTAGCGGGCGTGGCGATCTGGTTTGCCTTCATTCCACAGCTTGGAGCCTTCGTCAGTTGGCTTTCGCCTTCGAATCCGGACCTACTTGGCAGTGCGAGGCTCGCCGCCGAAACGCCGCGACAGATCGCCAACGCGCACACCGTGTTTAACGTCGCGAATACTGTCCTGTTTATCTTCTTTACGACGCCTCTGGCTTGGCTCGTACAACGCATCGTGCCTGAACGCGCCGCTGTTGAAGTCGAAGTTGCGCGGCCAAAGTACCTAGATCCGATCTTGCTCCAGACTCCGGCTCTGGCGATGGACATTGTCCGCATGGAGTTGGGGCGGCTTGGGGCGGCTGCGTTGCACATGATGCGAGGGGCTCTAGAGACCGTGATCCAGGGATCGAAGGAAGAGATAGACGCTCTTGAGGATTTGGACAACAATGTGGACTCGTTGCACGGAGCCATTGTCACCTATCTTGGGCGACTCTCGAAGGAGAACCTCTCCGATCGTCAGACCGAGCAACTTCGCGATTACTTGTCAACTGCCAATTACATCGAGAGCATCGGTGACATGATCGAGACCAACCTCGTCGATGCTGGCCGTCAGAGATTGCAGGCAAACCTGCAGATTAGCCATGCCACGGAAAGTGTCTTGAGTGCCCTGAATAAGGAAGTGGCCTGGGCCACGGAACGGGCGATACGAGCCATTGTCTCCAACGACAAGGACGTCGCCCGCGAAGTGGCGGAGGCCAAAGGAGAAGTCAATCGTTTGGCAGCCGAAGCGCAGCGTCATCTCTCGCGACGTCTATCGGCAGATGAGCCGAACAGATTGGCAATGTTTCGGCTGGAGTCGGAGATCATGGAATACCTCAGGCGGATGTACTACTTCGCCAAGCGGATTGCGAAGCTGATGGCCGAAGACGAGATGGCTTACCTCCATAAAAAACACGAGGCCCGTCCGGAGGAGGAAGAAGCTGTCGTGTAAGGGTCACTGGGCCCGCTGTTGCGTGGGCGTTGATGTCAAGAAATCGCTCGAAACTTGTTTCGAGATTCGACAAGGAGATACGTTGTGTCAAATACCAAGCCAGACAATTCCGCTACGAGGGGCGGTGCCTCGGAACGAGCGCCGGCCGACAGCAATGGCTCGTCACAAATCTCGATGCCTGCGGAGAATGGCGATACCTCTCAAGAAATCAGGAAACTGCCTCGAAAGTTTTACGAGAAGGAGCTGAAGAGACTTCATGTCGAGTTGGTCAAACTTCAAGATTGGATCAAACATAAGGGACTTCGTGTTGTCGTCCTTTTTGAAGGTCGCGATGCGGCTGGCAAAGGAGGCACAATCAAGCGGATCACCGAGTGTCTTAACCCTCGTGTCTGTCGAGTTCTAGCCTTAGGTACTCCCACGGAACGCGAGAAAACTCAATGGTATTTTCAGCGGTACGTCTCGCATCTGCCGGCAGCCGGCGAGATGGTGCTGTTTGACCGTAGTTGGTACAACCGGGCAGGCGTCGAACGTGTGATGGGATTCTGCAGCGAAGAGGAATACCGCGAATTCCTGCGTTCCTGTCCAGAGTTTGAACGTATGCTGATTCGCGATGGGATCATCTTAATCAAATACTGGTTCTCGATTAGCGACGAAGAGCAGGAGCGGCGATTTCAGAGCCGGATCCACGAGCCCACAAAGCAGTGGAAGATCAGCCCGATGGATCTCGAATCGATCGCCAAATGGGTGGAATATTCAAGGGCCAAGGACGACATGTTCGCCTTTACCGACATCAAGCAAGCTCCGTGGTACGTCGTTCATGCCGACGACAAGAAGCGTGCGAGGTTGAACTGCATCAGTCACTTGCTCAGTATGATCCCTTACGACACCGTTCCCGCACCGCCCATCGAACTGCCGGATCGCCCGAACGATGAAAAAGGCTACATCCGTCCACCGTTCACCGAGCAGACGTTTGTACCCGACCGTTACTAGTGCACTGTCAAGACTAAGAATTAGGGTTGACGAGCCTGATGGTCGTGGTTGGCTCCGCGAACCAACCGCATTGATCGCGGAGCTATCAACGACTATCTCGCCAGACGACCATTCTTCTTCAACCCTAAGATCAAAAATTGACAAAGCACTATTGATTTACCGTTGTCGCTTAACAGCAAAGATCTGATATTCTGGAGCATCTCCGGACGCTGGCTGTGTTTGAACTCGTGTGAGGTTCCCAGCCAGGGCCCATGGCCGGATCGGGTTTACCATCGCTATCAGGTTTAAGGTAATCATGCACTTCATGTCATTGTTCAGCAAAGTTGGCGTGCTGCTCGTCTTGTCCGTTGCCTCTGTCGTTGCCGCCGAGTTGGACGACAACCTCGTTGGGCACTGGCGACTAACGCACGACTGCAGGGACTCGTCGGGCTTGGGAAATCACGGCGTTAACAAAGGGGTGACGTTCACCGATGCGAGCGCTGTGTTTGACGGCATCGACGATCACATCGAGGTGCCCGATTCGCCGTCGCTGAAATTCGGGACGGTCGACTCGACCATCACGGTCTGGGTGCATACCGAAGCCCACCTGCAGGATGTCATTGGCGACATCCTCTCCAAGTTTGACCCGGCGACCCGCACCGGTTTGAACTTGAGCGTCATGAATTACGTTGGCGCTACGTCAGCCCAGTCGAACCACCGAAATGTGTTCTTTGGGATTGATGGCGGTCAAGCTCAGTCGGAGTGGGTCGACTGCGGACGTCCTGGCAACAACAACATGATTTGGGCGCTCACCGTACATGACGGCAATCTGTATGCAGGAACCTGGCAACCGGCAGAGGGCGATGCTGGCCACGTCTATCGCTACGAAGGTAACGGCCAGTGGGCCGACTGTGGTAGCCCTGATCGCTGCAACACGGTGTCGACCTTGGCGGAACACGACGGAAAACTCTATGCCGGCGGCTCGTTCTACAGTGGTCGAGGATCTGCCCAGCCGATTTCCCCAAACAAGAATCCGGGCGGAAGGGTCTTTCGCTATGAGGGGGAAGATCGATGGATCGACTGCGGGAAGATTGGCGACGACGTGTACACGGTCACGGGCCTGGTCACGTTCGATGGCCAGTTATACGCCACTACCTGTGATAGCTATGGATGCCCCACTCGAACCGAAGCCTGTTTTCGCTATGAGGGCGACAAGAAATGGACTTTTGTCGGCAACCCAGGCGGTCGTTTGGGTGCGTTCCTGGTTTACAACGGCTCGCTCTATGCAACCGTGTTTGGCAAACAAGGGTTTGCCCGCTACGAGGGCGAAGCGGCATGGCAGCCGCTGGGAATCGTGCCGAACACGGGGCAGACTTATTCGGCGGTCATCTATCAGGGCCGGATCTGTCTGGGTACGTGGCCGACGGGCACCGTCTTCCAGTTTGATGGGCCCAACCGATTCTGTAGTCTCGGGCGACTCGGCGAAGAAAACGAAGTGATGGCGATGGCAGTGTACAACGGCAAACTCTACAGTGGCACACTACCGTTGGGCAAAGTCTTTCGGCACGATGGTCCCGCAGGCTGGACCGATACCGGGCAACTCGACACGACACCCGACGTATTATATCGCCGCGTATGGTCGATGGCGGTCTACCAAGGCAAGCTGTTTGCCGGGACTCTGCCGTCAGGTCGCGTCTATTCGCTGGAAGCTGGTAGGGGAGTCAGCCACGACCGTTCGCTACTGCCAGGCTGGCAACACCTGGCGGCGGTCAAGTCTGGGGAGATGTTGAGGCTGTACATCAACGGTGCGCTTGTTGCCAAATCCACGCGCTTCGACACGTCCGCCTGTAATCTAGCCAATCGGCAGCCTCTGTTGCTCGGTTTCGGTCAGCACGATTACTTCAACGGCAAAATGCGCGACCTGAGAATCTATCGCCGCGCACTGAGTGACTCTGAACTCAACACGCTGGTGTCCACAAGTCGCTAGGGCTGTGTCAATTCTTGATTTTGGGGTTGAAGAAGAATGGTCGCCTGGCGAGATAGTCGTTGATCGCTGCGATCAAAACGTTTGGTTCGCGGAGCGAACC
>JASLPZ010000341.1:0-7516 GCA_030744725.1 Pirellulaceae bacterium | reverse complement strand
CCTCGATCTATAGCAAGGCGCCGGTCGACTGTGCTGCGTTGATCCGAGTCGGACCGGTGATGTGAGTACGCTATTTTTTGTCAACGCGAAATCTGTCAGCTGTCACCTCAACCAGTAAACCCGAACAGGCGGGCTGCCGTTTTACCAAGTATCTTTGCTCGATCCGACACTGTGAGATGGTCCAGCAGCAATTCAGCTCGATCGAAAGCCGCACGATAGGAGTCGCCCGTCGCCGCGGCACCAAAACCGCCGCCATAGATCATGCGGTCTGCGCCATAACGCTCGGTGAGTTGCTTGATGACTGGGACGATGTCTCGATGTGGGTAGTTTCGATTTGCAGGAATTGATGACAGCTTCATGATTGTATTTGGATAACGCGACCAATTCACCACGGTCGCATGTTCGCGCGGTGTTCCTTGGAACGGGCGCCCGAGATGATCGATGATGACGCGAGTTTCGGGGAAGTCGCGAATCAGCGGCTCGAAGCCCGCAGCGTAACGAGGTTCGAAGTGAAGCTGAACGGCGAGTCCAAGTTCGGTCGCCATTTTCCAAAGACGACGCAACTCCGGCTTTCCAAACGGTGGTAGCCGGTCGGGGGCATAGGCATGAACGCGGACGGCGATCAAGTCGACTCGTTTCGCTAAGGCAGGCAGTTTCTCAATCGATCCAGTTCGATCCGAGAAGAGTAGCGCAGTTCCCTTCAGCCGTTTTCCACCGACGGATAAGCAGTGCTCGAGGTAGTCATGGTTGTCTTGATACGGCTCGGGATGTACGACGATGGCGAAGTCAACTCCCCCATCGTCCATGCACTCCAGCAGATGCTCGGGCGTTGCCGGTTCTTCAGGTGTGTACGGGGCTCGTGCGTGATAAGGAAATCTCGCATCGTTTTTGCCAGCAAAACAGTGAAGATGCGTATCGACACGAAATGTGCGTGCCGGCGCTGCGACTGCACACTGGTGATGGCAGATTGCCAGCGAAGCCGAGGCGATGGCAGTTGCAAACTGTCGGCGGTTAAGCGTGTTCATGATCGTTGTTCTCACTTCCGAATGTCCAAAAGTCAAGCGCATGATGCATCAAGAACACTGGTTAGTGCGTCTTAAACCCACGGCCAACGGTGGACTATCACTTCTTCACGAGGCATTAGCCGCGGTGGGTGACAGTGCCAGAGGCGCCGACGCGCCCCGCACACAACCCTGCACCCCGCGCAGAACTCCAGAGCTATGGACACCGCTGACGAGATAGACGACATTCAGTTTCATGGACGAACACGGAGTTGCATCCGACAGGCACGCCGATTCACCTTTTGCTCCAGTGCGAACGCCGCGGATCAGCATTAAGCACCTGATGCTCTGGACTCTATGTAGCGCTGTCATTCTGACATTAGGCCGTGCGCTGACCGTGTACCAAGGCGGTTCGCCGAATGCGTACGGGGCAATCCAGGGCGCCTCAAGTGCAATCAACGGGGTCATTACGGGTGCGATCTTCGCCGGTGCGATTGTGCTGGTGTTCACGCGAGTTCGATCTGGTCCACCGATGCTGAGTCAACCGGGCCATTGGATCCTCTTGATCTTAGCAGTTCAGTACCTGATTTATCTTCCGGTTATTGCCTGGATGCTGTTGGTGAATTACTTCAAAATGTTCGAATCGTCGATCACCTTCGTTTACTGCTCAATTTTCGTGTTTCTGCCGATTGCGTATACGCTGGCCGCTCGGTCCCAGCACACCCGTCGCTGGAGAGTTCTCTTTTTTGTTTTAGCCGTTGTGACTTTGGCGCAAGGTCTCAGTTTCGTTGCGATGATGTGGAGCTTCGATCTACCTGGTTTCAGAGCCTCAATGTCGTGGATCACAGTTTCTGCCGAAGTTTCTGCTTGGGGAAGTCGGTTGTTGGCGGTCGTCATTCTGGCGACGTCGTTTGTGGAACTGGCGGCGGGAGACCGACGGGACTGGTTGCACTGGACAGGGATTGTGACCTTTGTGGCGATAACAGTTGCCGCCCTGTTGTGGACGATGGGGTCCTGGTTTTTTCGTTAAGGCGACGGCGTGGTCTCCCTTGCGACACGCCACACACTCCGACGTGTCAATCCAGGGTAACTTCTTGCTTTCGTGGACTTTCTCCGTGCCACGCCGCCGATTGAGGCATGTGGAACATGGCAAACGATGTCTGGATCGGGTAATTGCAGACACAACCGACCGAAAAGCACGGTGCGTTGAGCAGCCCGTCGGCCGCCACCAAGCTGTTGCTGCAGCCCGACCTCAGGTTTCGGATCGCGTATTCCTGTCGGCTCTCGATGTCGACGTACGTCGCACAGTTCGAGCGCAGGAACAACAGGTTCTTTCCCCCCACCGCATAATTGCATCCACCTCGACGGAACAGCGCCGACCCGCTGACCAGATCTCCCGTGTCGACACTGTAGGTGTGCCCCGTCTGGTTGATAAACGTCTCGGGCCCGAGGATCAATGGCTGTTGGCCTCGCACCGGTTTTTGCCACGCCTGCTTCCCTGTCTTGGCATTCAGAGCGAACGTCCGATTCGCTTTGCCGCCGAGCAGCAGACCCTGATCGGTCGAATACGCCAGCCAATCGTCCTGCGTTCGCAGGCCCATAAAGTGGAGTGACGTCAGGTTGGCCGGAGGGTCGTTTCGGACGGTCTTCCACAATTCGCGGCCGCTGCGAGTGTCGAGTGCCAGGATCGTCGATGGAAGTGTTGCAACATCCTGTCCGCGGCGACGCATAAATCCGATCTCTTCGGGCGAGTGCGAATCAATACAGAATACACGTTGACCTGACACGGCAATCGCAGCGGTGTTGTATCGCAGTTCGGCGGGGCGACTCCACAGCTGCTGCCCGGACGAACGATCCAGAGCGACCAGCAACTCGCTGTTCCAGCGTCCTTTTTCGATCCGATTTTCTTTGTTGAATCGCACCGCGACCAGGATGATCTCGTCTCCAACTCGAATGTCTGTCGCGCTGATCGGGACCTCGAGTGGCCGATTCACATCGAACTCAAACGTCTCCTGTATCTCGCCGCTTGCCGGATCGAGAACCAGGCATTTTCGCTCGTCGGCGACATATACGGCTTCGGGCAATGACGCGTAGCGGGCGGAGCCGCCAAGTTTGCGCGACCACAGCAGTCGCCCCGTGTAGGCATCGACTGACTTGAGTGTATTCGTGGCGATTTGAAGCGCGAACAGCCGCCCGCCTGCGACCTGCGGTTTAAGGCCGTGACCATAGTCCTTTCGTTTGTAGAAACCGTGATCGCGACCGTCGCCGTACCATAGCACTGCCAGTGGAGCCTGAACCAGTTCATCGCGGGAGAAGAATGACCTTTCGGCGTCGCCAGTTTCGTGAGACCATACGGAACTGCCTGGTAACGGCCCGGTCCGGCTGAGGGTCAACAGCTTGCCTGTCGTTTGAATCTTCACTCCAGAAAACTGGTCGGGTGTGACCGTCCTTAGAAGTGCATCGTGGCGTGATTCGTCAGACGGAAGACATAGTGTACCGCCATAGGGTCGTAAACTGTCATAGAGAGACAGTAGCTGTGATCCGGCGTCGAGTTGCAATTTCTCTACATCTTCGGTCGCGATCAGATTGGCGATATACGGCGGCAGCCTGACGTCGGCTGGGTCATCGACGATCGCCTGAAAACGCATGTGGAATCGCTCGTCAGATCCGAATGTTCGACGCAGCTGATCAATGGTCTTTGAGTTGGCATCGACTGCGATCACGTTGAACTCACTCCTTCGCAACAGTTCTCCAACAAGTCGACCGTTCTTTAGTCCCGCGACAATCGCATAACCGTCGTCGTCGGCGACTGCGTCGAGAACTGATTTCGCAAGTTCGCTCCAATCATCCCGTTGCACTTCCTCGACATCCCGTGCGAGAGCATGTTGCCGTGGCTCGACCTTCTGGTCACCGAAACAGTGAATTGACCCATCACTTGTGACGACAAACAGCTGGCCACGGGCCGCCAGCATACTTGTTGGTTCGGCCGGCAGTTCCTTCGTCCAAGTCACCTTACCGGGCTTGTCTTTGTTGGCATCGAGTTGGATTGCAAAGAGGTTCCGTCCGCTGTGAGCGTAGAGTTGATTTCCTGCCTTGATCAGTGACGTTGTCTCCAGTTTCTTTTCGAAGAATTGCGTCTCCAGTCTCCATAACTCCGGCGCGTTCCAGCGGGCCGGCTTGATGTCCTGGCCGTTGAACTGCTGATCCTGGAGTGAAGTTGTCGAATCTTTCAGGTCGTAGGCATAAACGGTGCCGTTCTCGACGCCGTAAGCGATGCCATCATCGATGACGGAACGAAAATCGCAGCCGGGAAGAAATTTGTAGGGGAACAACGGACCTTCGAAAAGATCAGCCTTTGGACCGCTCCAGCCCTCCGGTGCATCTTCGCCGGCGGCCGCCCAGCGGCTGGCGATCTCACGGCCATCAGTCAGGCTTACGACACCGGTCCGGCCAACTAGCGCGATGTCGCCACTTATGACGACGCGGCTGTCGCCGTTGCGGTAGCCCTGGACAAAATAGTGCAGCTTGCCGGTGTTTCGATCGAGCCGTGCCGGCATCGACCGCCCGTTTGGAACAATCAGCATGTCTCCGCGGACCAGCATGTGCCCCTGCGGCGAGATGCCGGATTCCTGCAGATAGTTGTGATCGACACGGACATTCTCGATCGCGTGACTGTCATCGTTCGTCCAGATCACACGTCCGGATTGGGCATCGACGGCACGGACAAACACACCAAGTGTTGGCCAGATGCCTGCTCCGAAATACACGGTGCCATCTGCGAAAACAGGTCCGCCTCGCACCGGCCAGAACGACACAAGGCGCGCATTGCCGAGGTGCCGATACGGCTCGCGATCTTCTGGTGCACCGGAGACTTTCCACAGCAATCTACCGTCGGCCGCATCGACACAATACAGCCAGCCGTCGTCCGAGCCAAAACAGACGCGTCCGTCAAATGCGGCCGGTGCCAGGCGAACGGGGCCACTGGTGTAGAAACGCCAGAGTTCGTCGCCGGAGACGCAATCCAGTGCCGTGACACTACCGTCGACCATCGATCCGACAAACATCCGCGAGCCGAGCACGACCGGTTCGTAGGATGCATCGAAATGCAAACGTGACTCATTCGGCCAGGCAGGGATCGGGCCTGGAAGCTGCCGCGTCCACTGCAAGTGCAGTTTCGTCGGCAGCGCCGCGGATGAAGCGCCGCTCCTGGCCACATCGTTTCGCCACATCGGCCAGTCAGCGGAGTACGCATTGCCGGCACAGGAAAGGGTGACAACGGCAGACAGTATGCAAAGCAGCCGCAAATGGACCATCAAGTCAATCTCCGAGTTTCTCGTCCGTTGTATTCACATCGTTCATTCAGAATCGCCAGCGTGGTTCCTAAGAATAACCTCTTTCAACGCGTCTTTCCTCGTACTGCCAGCGAAATCCTTTGCTGGCGATTTGGAATGACCTGTTTTGTAGACGCAGGCGGCGAAACGCGGTAGCCTGAAACCTCGCAATTTAGGTCTCGGGTCAGGACCAACCAATTGTTTCTCGGATGATCCTTCCATGATTCCGTTCCCCTGGCTTTTCACGCCTGCAACATTAGAACTCGTTCTACAGTCTTGAATACAGAATCAGGAACTTGATTATGCTCCGCGTCATTCTATTTTTTCTGTTGATGGCTCCATGCTATGGTCACGCCGACGAGAAATACGATCTCGTAATCCGCAACGGGAGAATCGTCGATTGAACTGGCAATCCTTGGTTCTACGCCGATGTGGCCATTCGCGACGATCGCATCGTGACGATTGGGCAACTGGACAATGCCGAAGGCGAAAGCACCATCGATGCAGATGGTCTGATGGTCGCACCAGGCTTCATCGACATGCATTCACATTCCGACTTTTTGCTGCTGGAAGATGGGAACGCGCAAAGCAAGATCCGGCAGGGTGTGACGACAGAAGTTCTGGGTGAAGGTAATTCGGCAGGCCCGTATCAAGGAAAACTCCCGCCGCGGAGGACACAGATTGGTGGCAAGATTGTCGAGTTAAAGACGTTGGGCGACTACTTCGACGCGATCGAGCGAGCGGGCATTTCTACCAACGTATGTTCCTACGTGGGAATCAACAATGTCTGGCGCAGCGTGATGGGTAGTACGTTCGATCGTCCCACGGCTGAACAGATCAAACAGATGCAGAGGCTTGTCGACGGTGCGATGCGCGACGGCGCGATGGGGCTGTCGAGCCAAGTGATGATGCCACCCGGTTCGCTTGCGACGACTGATGATCTTGTCGCGTTGTGCAAGGCCGTCACGCCGCATGGCGGTATCTATTCCACTCACATCCGCAACGAAGGAACGGGCGTATTTGACTCGGTCAGGGAAGCGATTGCCGTGGGCGAGCGAGCAGGTGTTGCCGTCGACATCATCCACCTGAAGATCGCGGATCAAACGTACTGGGGGCGCATGAGCGAGATTGTCGATCTGATCGAAGATGCGCGCACTCGCGGCATCAACGTCCAAGCCAACGTCTATCCTTACACCCGCGGCAATAACAACCTGGTCAGCATTATTCCACCTTGGGCCCACGAAGGCGGACGCGGCGAATTGCTCAAACGGCTGAAAGACAAGACGCTACGCGAGCGATTGAAGAAAGATATCGAGCACGGGATCGATGGATGGTACAACCACTATACGGCGGTCGGTGGCGATTGGAGCCGTATGCTAGTCAGTGCCAATAACCAATACAAAGGCCTGACGATGGATCGGGTCATGTCGCTACGAACGCAAAGCAAAGAGAACGCCGACCTGCTCGATGAACTGTTCGACTTGCTGATCGAAGAAGGCGGCTCGGTCAGTACCGTGTACGCTCATCACGAAGAACAGGATATGAACCTCGCCCTTGCACAAGCCTGGTGTTCCGTCGGGTCCGATGGTTCGGCCTACGCTATCGAAGGCCCGCTTCGTCGAGGCAATCCGCATCCGCGCAACTTTGGTACATTTCCTCGCGTGCTGGGACGATATGTTCGGCAACGAGAAGTGCTCACGCTGGAAGATGCCGTTCGCAAAATGACGTCCTTGAATGCAGCCAAGATTGGGATCAAGGAACGCGGTCTGTTGAAGCAAGGTTTCTTTGCCGACATCACAATCTTCGCCGCCGATCGTGTCATCGATCAAGCGACTTACACGAACCCATTTCAGTATAATGACGGCATCGAATTCGTGGTTGTTAACGGCAACCTTGTTCTTGATCGAGCGAAACACACTGGCATTCGTGCTGGTCGAGCGATTCGACATCGGTAATCGTCGGCGTTTGGCCTCGAGCGCCTGGCAGAAAGGGGTCGGGAGTCTTTTTCGGGCAACAACTTTCGATCGGTAGACCCCGATGGCCGAAAACGACTCCCGACCCCTTCCCACATTCCGGATGGTCATTGGCTTGGCAAACAATCCGGCTTAGGATCGTTCGAGGAATTACTGCCCAATAGTCGCCTTTCGCTCCGCGAAAGGAACGTGCTTTCGCGGAGCGAAAGAC
>JASLPZ010000340.1:0-7556 GCA_030744725.1 Pirellulaceae bacterium | reverse complement strand
GCGGAATGGGATCGGTCGTCGATCCGGTCGTTTCGCTGGACGGCCAGTGGGTGTTTTATTCGCACATTCACGACATGACGATCAACTGGGCTGGCAAGTTTCCCAAGGCCGGGGCCGATATCTACAAGATCCATCTCGAGACGCGCAAGATCGTCCGGCTCACACAGCAGCGATTCACACCGAATACTGGCGCGGCAGATTGGTCGAGCGACTTTGTGACGCGCGAAGACGGTAAAACGCATCTCGACTACGGTGTCTTTAACATGGGGGCCTACCCGTTGCCGGGGGGCCGGATTGTTTTTACCAGCAACCGCGATGCCTTCAGGCCGCCCAAGCATAACGGTCCGACCTTGCAGCTGTTCGTGATGGATGACGATGGTAGCAACGTCGAGTGCATCGGCCATTTGAATATCGGCATGGCGTTGCATCCGGTAGTGCTCAAAGATGGACGGATCATCTTCAGTTCGATGGAATCGCAGGCTTTGCGGAGTAGCATTCTCTGGGGACTGTGGAGCATCAACCCCGATGGCACGAAGTGGAGTCCGGTAATCAGCGCCTTCGACACGGGCGGCGCCCCAAACGCATTTCACTTTCAAACGCAGCTGTCGGACGGTTCGATCATCGCCGAAGAGTATTACAATCAGAACAACAGCGGCTTCGGCGCTTACTTCAAATTGCCTCCCTCGGTGCCGGAAGGATATTCCAGATTCGGTCCAGGATGGCGTGGCGATCCGCGAAATCCGCCTGCGCGATTTGGCCGACATTACAACAGCAAACCGAAACTATATCGCTTGCCGTTCAGTCCATTTGGTCTCACATCGCTGACGCGCTTTGCCAACAACGGCGAAGGGCCGGCCGACGCTTCGGTGTTAGGAAAAAACGACTCGCCACGTGTTGGTAAGTTCACGCATCCGTCGGCCGCGCCGGACAATCATCTGCTGACCGTTTATTCACCAGGGCCGGGGAACCATCAAAACGGTTTGAAGAAGCCAGCGATCGATGGTGGATTGTATCTGCTTAAGAACGGCGATCCGATCGACAGCCCGGACCAGATGCGGCTGATCAAGAACGATGCCCGGTACAACGAACAGTGGCCGCGTGCGGTGGTTTCTTACGAGCGTATCTATGGAGTCAAAGAACCAGCCACCATCGCGCCGCTGGCTAACGATGGCTCGCTGTCGCCGCACTTGCCGGCTGGCACACCGTTCGGCCTGGTGGGCACGTCCAGCTTCTATAAACGCGAGAGCTATCCGGAAGGCGGGGTACCCGATGGACGTGTCACGGCGACTTTCGTCGCCAACCGCGATCGCAACGGTTTCCGTGGGCTCGATCCCTTCAATACCTCGCAAAACGGAGCTTCCCTGAATTGGTTCAACCAAGGAGCCGAGGCCGGGGTTTATGACAACGGCGAAATTCACGCCGTTCGAATTCTGGCGATGGAGCCAACCACGGATCGTCATCGTGGCCAAAACAGCGGCCGCCTGTTCTTCAGCCATGCGCAGGAGCGGCTGCGGATCCTGGGCGAAATTCCTGTGCGTAAATTCGACGAAGCAGGCCGGCAGCCGACCGATTCCGACGGAAATCCAGACACGAGTTTTCTGGCGAAGATCCCCGCAGACACAGCGTTTTCATTCCAGACACTCGACAAGAACGGAATGGTACTGAACATGGCGCAAACGTGGCACCAGCTTCGGCCCGGCGAAGTCCGCCACGACTGCGGTGGTTGCCACGCTCATAGCCAACAGCCGACACGGTTTGCCGACACCATTGCCGCACAGAGTGACTACAAAGTCTTCGATCTCACACAGCACACGCCGCTGCTAACCGCCAAGAACCATGACGAATCCGCGCGGCAGTGGGATACGGCTGACGCCACCGGCTTGCGTTATCAATCGAGCGCCGTGGTAAATGTCGAATACGCACGCGACGTCCAGCCGATCCTTCGAAGAAGCTGTGTCGCCTGCCACACGGCAAAAGAGGGCAAGCAGCCGGCGGGGAATCTGAACCTGGACGCTGATGGCGAGCTTGTGAAGGTTCCAAATCAAGGTAAGTGGCCCGGCAGTTATTATCGCCTGGCCGCGGACACACGCGCGCAGTTCGGCCACAAGCCGGTGATCCACAACGGCACTTGGCGGCAAACCAATGCATCGCGTTACATTCGCAAGTTCCAATCACGCCGCAGTTTGCTGGTCTGGAAGCTCTATGGCCAGCGGCTGGATGGCTGGTCAAACGACGACTTTCCAACTGCTCGCGATCCCGGCGATCCCCAGACTCTGGAATTGGCTGGAGAACCACTGCAAAATACACAGTCCAACCGCGACCGATCCGATTTGGACTTTCGCGGCAGCCGAATGCCGCCCCCCACAGCGATCGAGGCCGGCAAGGTGGAACCACTTTCCGATCGAGACCGTCGCACGATCGTGCGATGGATCGATCTTGGTTGCCCGATTGATTTCGATTACGACCCGTCGAACCCCGATCGGAGCGGCTTTGGGTGGGCTGGCGACGATAAACGTCCCACGCTAACAATCACAGAACCGAAGCGAGGCGCGAACTCGAAATTAAGTCGAATCCTGATTGGCGTCGACGACTATTATTCCGGCGTCGATTTCGATAGCTTCGTTGTGACATGCGACTTTGATGTCAACGGCGTCCCTGCCGGCGAGAACCTGGCACCACACTTTCAGAAGATCTACGAAGGCGTCTACGAGCTACCATTAACACAATTGATTGAACTGCCCGGCGCGCCGTCGATCTCCGTTTCGATCAAGGATCGCCAAGGCAGCATCTCGAGGATTGTCCGCACATTCTCCCACGCGAGTGAGGAGCCGTAATACTGAATCGTTATGGCTTGGGCTAGCAAGGGGTCGGGAGTCTTTTCAGCCAAAGTTTGTTCTTTGGTTTGGAGGACGTCAACCGAAGAAGACTCCCGGCACCGTCCAGCTGGATAGACAGGCACCACCCAATGAACAACATCAAGAAACTCGCCATCTTCGTTGCCTTAGGGTCCGCTGCGCCAGTTCTTGCCGATGTGGGCGATCCGCAAATCCGCACTGACCATCCGTCGTATCCTGGCGAGCTTGCCTTCTCAACTTTCGATCGTCTTTTCGAGACGCAAGCCGCGACGTACGAACAGGCCACTGGCACTCGCGTCGATTCCGACGAGCAGAAAGCGCTCGCCTCCTGGTTCTGGCGTAACACGCATTATTGGCACGGAGAAGCAGGTCGTCGTGATCTTTGGGGCGAAGGACTCAGGCAGGGCAGGGATATGCGGCTACGTGAATATTGGAATGGACTCTTCGGCTACGGTTTCGGCCTCTGTGGCACGACGCATTCACAGTGGACAGCCGAGTTGGAGTATCTGCTAGGGCATGGCCGAGGCCGCGGAGTCGGCGCTGCCGGGCACAACGCATTTGAGGTGTTCCTGCAAGGAGGTGCCTACGGCGAGGGCAAATGGGCGTTACTTGATCACGATCTGTCGACCGTGATTTTCAATGACTCCGGCCAGCGACTACTGGGGCTCGGCGAGTTGCAGAATGACGTCGATCGCTGGATCGATCGTGGTTACAAACCGGAAAAGCAGCGAGGTTGGCTCGTTTGCGGTCTGCACCCGGGAGACGGAAATTCCTATCGAAAATATGCGGTCGCCGAGTACCTCGCGGGTTACGCCGGGCCACCGCCGATGGTCCATCTGAGACGCGGCGAGCGGATGCGACGCTACTTCGAACCTGGTCTTAGCGATGGGAAGACATTCGTTTTCTGGGGGCGCAATTACAACACGGGGAAAATTCCAGGTCCGGAACGCTCGCGAACTTGGGTCAATCAGCCGGAACAGATGCACGGTTCGAGGAACGGGACTTCGCATCAGAATGGTCAGGTTCGCTTTGCGAACGTGCAATACGTGTATCGGCCGGACTTCACCACGGCGGACTATCGCGAAGGCATTGTTGCGGAGGGCGAGGATCACGTCATATTTGATTTCCGCACCCCCTACATCATCGGCGCGACCCCGCCCAGCGACGACGCTTGGGGGATCTACGAAATGGGCTGCCGCAACGGACTCGTCCTGCGAGGCAGATTGGCTTGCACCGTCGCAATTTCGCTCAATGCCGGTCGAACCTGGTCGGTGTCGCAGGAGTTTATGGACGGCCTCGATCTGACGGACTACGTCAAAGGCCGTTCGCAGTATTGGCTTCGCCTCGGGGCCAACGCTCGGCAGTTGGTGGATGCCAGCCTGGAAATTCGGACCGTCTGCCAGGCCAACGTTGCGGTTCTGCCGAGGCTCAAGGACGGTGGGACGACGATCCGCTTCGAAGCCTCGGGAAAGGCAATTCTCTCGATGGGACCAGAACTGGATTTGGCAAAGACGTTTGTCACCGCTGGTGCGTTTGGCGGAAAGTCCGTGACGCTAACAGCAACGCCGAACAAACCAGTCATCGGTCTCCACGCCGCCGCGCACGTGGCATCAAGCAGTCCGCCCGATCCGGCAATTCAATACCAGATCGAATACAGCCTTGACTCCGGTGAACAGTGGTTGCCGCTCGTCAGAGACTGGTCAATCCCAAGACGTGGTGACGAGCCCAACGATTTCTGGTCACAGAGCTTTTGTTACGGTTCGCGCGCCATCGAGTCCGCGGCCGGTAAGCCGATGCTCATTCGCTTTCACAACGATGGTGGCAAACGCAACCTTCGTGCCGAGGCGCATCTGATCCTGAAAGCTGGTAAGCCGGATCCGGTCAAAGTCACTTACGATTGGAGTGACACCAGCGGCGAACACATCGAATCGCATGTCTTTGATCGGAAAGGCCGGTGGCAACTCGCTACCGGTCGGCGCGTCCGCACACGGTGGGTCGAGTTCGAACCGATTCCGTAGCGGAGAACACGTTCATCCAATATCGTAAAGTCAAGCTCGCGAAAATCGACGATGCGCCAGCGCTGTTGGTTTGGGCGGTTGATTGTGTGCTGCGGCTGCGCGTCTTGCTGTTGGTGGTTTGTTGCATTCTGGCCGCACTCGCCATCAAGCCTTCTCTGCGTTTGGAGTTTGACCGAAGTCTCGAAGGGCTCTTCAACGAAGGTGATCCACGCCTGGTCAGCTACCTGGAAGGCAAGGAACTGTTTGGTGGCGCGGAGACCGGCGTTGTTGCTTACACCGACCCCCAATTGCTGACTATGGCCGGCCTGCTGCGACTGGAGCGCCTCGAGACCAGGCTTCAACGCCTGGCGGGCATCGACAGTGTGTTCAGCCTTGCACACGTAAGGCTGCCGGGAACACCGCTCAGTTCTTTGACGTTGCGCGAGCATTTGGAAAAAAGGACAATCACTCCGAGCGAACTTGGTGCCGAACTGGTGAGCTGCGATCTGTATCGTGGGCGGCTCCTCTCAGAGGATGGGCAAACGACAGTTCTCTTGCTTCGATTTGCATCAGACGCAGCGGACATCGCGTCGCGCGACAAGACGATTGAGCAGATTCGAGCGTTGTGCGATGCGCATGAACCACCCGCGGTGCTGGCGGGAGGACCAGTGCTCGTCAACGATGTATACAAGCATCTCGAACAAGACGGTCGCACCTTGGGATTCGTATCAAGCTTTGTACTGGCGGTGGTCATTGCAGTCTTGTTCCGAAATCTTCGTTGGATTCTGTTACCGCTGGGTGTCGTGCATCTGACGCTTGTCTGGACGAAAGCGATGTTGGTGATCGGTGGCATGCGGCTGAGCATGGTCAGCTCGCCACTGGTCGCATTGGTGACGGTCATCGGAACAGCCACCGTCGTCCACGTCACAATTCGCTTCCGGGAAGAAAGGGCGGCGTATGAACCGCGTGAAGCTCTGCGCCGAACGCTGATCCACATCGGACCGGCTGTTTTCTGGACGTGTCTGACGACCGCGGTCGGCTTCAGTTCGTTGCTCGCCAGCCGGGTCGCACCCGTCGGCAGTTTTGGCGGCATGATGACGCTGGGGGCGTCGCTGGTCTTTGTAGCAGCAATGGGGCTTCTGCCCGCCGGCGTGTTGCTCGGCCGATACGGCACAGATCCGGCCCGGGCACCGGGCGAACGATACGTAGCAGCTTCTCTGAACCACGTCGTCGCAGCCGTTGAGCGACACCCGTGGCGCGTTACGGGGATCGGGATCGGGTTACTTGCGCTAACTTCGGTTGGCATTTTCAAGTTGGAAGTCGCCACGGATTTCGACGAGAACTTCCGCCATTCGAGTCCGATCGTCGAGTCTTACCACTTCATCATTGATCGCATAGAAACGACCGAGACCGTCGACGTCTTGATTGATGTGCCGAAGTTGTACGGAAAGGAGCTCGACGACTTGCTGGAAAGCGTGCGGGACCTACAGCGCGGAATGACTGAGGATCAGGGCATCGTTGGATCGTTAAGCTTAGTGAACGTGCTGGATTTCATGACAGGAACTGACAAGGATCGAGCAAGTACTGCGAACTGGTTAAGTGCGGTCGCGCTGGAAAATATGACCTCGGCCCAGCGTTTGCAGCTCCTCCGCGTGCTTCACCCAGAATTGGTGGCCACCTTCTGGAATCAGGATCACGGCGTCATGAGAATCATGGTGCAAACAGGTGAAGTACGCGGTGCCAACGAGAAGCTTCGGCTCGTCGAAGCCATCGAGAGTCGAGCCCGAGAGCGATTTCCCCAGGCTCGCGTGGCGGGTGTCGCGATCCTGCTAACTTATCTGGTCAAGAGCCTGCTTGCCGACCAATGGATCACCTTTGGCTTGGCCGTCGTGGCGATCGTCGTCATGTTGATGCTGGCCTTTCGAGATTGGCGACTTGGCTTGATCGCCTTGATCCCGAATGCAGCGCCGATCCTGATCGTGGTTGGCGTGATGGGTTGGGCAGGTCTCAAGGTGAATGTGGCGACGGCGATGTTGGCCAGTGTTTCGATGGGCTTGGCTGTCGACTTCAGCATTCATTACCTCTACCGTTTTCAGCATGAACTCCGAGCGGGCAAGTCATTCGGCGAAGCAGTACGAAACGCACACGGTAGCGTCGGCCTGGCGATGGTGCTGGCGAACATCGCCCTGGTCGCGGGTTTTTCAACGCTTGTGATCTCGGAATTCATACCCACCGTCCACTTCGGACTGCTCGTCAGCGTCGCCATGCTCGGTGGCCTGGCGGGAAACCTAACGGCGCTGCCTCTGCTGCTGCGAGTCCTTCATCGACCGCCAAAATCTCGTCAGCCGAACCCGGAAAGGACCGGAAGCAGCGGACACTGAAGCCGAGGCAATCGACCTTTAGTAGATTCGTTCTGAACGATTTCGCAGAATTCTACGTTGTGGGTCGGTCTCCCGACCGGCCCACTCCGTTGTGGGTCGGGTCTCCCGACCGGCCCACGTTCGGGTCAATCGGTGAGTCGTGATTCGCCACCATGCACGGTCGGGAGACCGTGCCACAACACGATTTCTCAGAATTCAGGTCACCTTTGCGATTTTGGCGCGAGAACTGCACTGGTGCTCTGTCAAGACTAGGATCTAGAGTCGTCGAGCCAGATTGTCGTGGTTCGCTCCGCGAACCAAAACTTTTGATCGCGGAGCGATCA
>JASLPZ010000033.1:0-30935 GCA_030744725.1 Pirellulaceae bacterium | reverse complement strand
GCTCCGCGAACCAAACGCATTGATCGCGGAGCGATCAACGACTATCTCGCCAAGCGACCATTCTTCTTCAACCCTAAAATCAAAAATGGACAAGGCACTAGTCAAAAAGGAACCGCTAATGAACGCAAATATCGCAGCCAGTTGACCGCAATAGTCATCTTTTCATCGGGGAGTGGTTATGGCGCGTTGCGAATGGACATCTGTCCGTGCTGCAACCAGATATTCTCGCGTATCAGCGTTCATTGGCGGTTTCTTCTGAGCGTCCTGCGGGCACAATCCAGCGCGGTAGCGAAATTGACCACAAGTTTGTCTACCAGTTGAGCCCTACACTCTCGCCACCCGACCCGCGTCCTACGCCGCCTTTCAGTGGCTTGGTGCGTTTCGGGCGAGCGGGTTGTTCCGATGCGACTTCGGCAGTGGGTTCATCCGGTTCAGGTTCAGGCAACGTCGCTTTCAAGGAAAGCCCGATTCGCTGCGATTCACGATCGACGGACATGATCTTGACTTCGATCTCCTGCCCTTCCTTGAGGATATCGTCGACGTTGCGCACGTGTTGATGAGACAACTCGGAAATGTGAATCAGGCCTTCGACTCCGGGAAACAACCGCACGAAGGCGCCGAATTTGGCGGTCCGAGTGACGCTGCCAGTCATCGTACTGCCGACAACACATTTCGTTTCGATGTCGTTCCACGGATGTTCCGTCAGGTCGCGAAAGCTGAGCCCGATCTTGCCGGTCTCTGTGTTGATCTTTTCAATCTTCACCTTGATTTTCTGGCCTTCGGTCAGCACGTCACTGGGATGCTTGACACGTTCCCAGCTCAATTGGCTGATGTGAATCATGCCGTCGACGCCACCCAAGTCGACAAACGCACCAAAGTCTCGCAAGTTGCGCACAATCCCTTCGCATTCTTGGCCCGGCTTCAATTCCTCTAGCAGCTTCTTGCGCGCCTCTTCGCGCTCGCGTTCGAGCACCGCGCGGTGACTGACCACCAAGTTCTTACGTTTTGCGTTGACTTCCGTACACACGCAAGGCAGTTTCAGCCCGATATATTCGGCGAACTCCTCCACGCGAAACATGGCAACTTGACTGGCCGGAATGAAGCCGCGAATGGCGCCAACCATGCACTCCAAGCCGCCAGTGTTGGCACCAGTGATGCGGGCATCGACAATCGCACCTTCGGTCAGGTCGGACCATTCGGCGACATCGATCGATTGACCGGGCACGCTGAGTTCATAAAAACCGTCGTCAGCGTTGAGCGATCGCACAACGACTTCCATCCCGTCGCCTACCGATGGCGGTGTCTTGAATTGGCGAATCGGAACGAGCCCTTCGACTCGACCGCCCAAATCAAAAAATACGCTTTCGCCTTCGATACGAATCACAGTCGCCTTCCGCCGCTGGTCCTCTTCAATTTCGTCGACGGCGCCGGTGTCCTGAGGGACCGTCATCAATTCGTCAAGCTCGACGTTGCCCATCGCCGCATCGATTTCAGATTGCATTTCCGCACTGACAGGTCCGCGAATCGACGGGCCCGGAACCGGTTCCGACGTTGGCATCGGGATTGGTGCCGAGTCAATTGGCGTCGATGCTGCCGCGTCAGGACTTACGGCGTCGACCAGCTCTTGTGGAACGTCCGGAGGGGCCGCCGTCGCCGGCCGACTGGAGATCGGCCGGTCACCGGAACGGTCTTGCCGCCGCGAACCAACCTGGATCTTGAATTTCCTTTCGCCTTCTTCCGCTGCCCCTGTATCCGCTGCTGCTGTATCCGCTGCTGCTTCCGTCGTCCCTGTATCCGCTGCTGCTTCCGTCGTCCCTGTATCTGCGGCCCCAGCTTCCGCTGCTGCTGTTTCCGCTGCTGCCGGCAAGGGGGGAGAGGATTTGGCCGTTGCGGTTTCTGCCGCCGATTCCGCAGGATCTACCACCGGCCCGTCGACCTCCGTGGTGGGCGAATCTGGGGCAGCTGCCTCAACCGGCTCGGTGTTGCGCACCTCCTGGGTTGAAGGCGCGGCGTCTGCCTTGGTTTCGGGAGACTCGCCAGGTGTTTGGTCCGATGGCGCCGTCGAGGAATCACTAGCCATAGAAAATCGCTTCCAACTACAGTCCGAGGCTTACATTGACGCAAGAAATCAGGGGACTTTACCCTGAGTAGAGTGTACCAGCGGGGATTCCCCATGAACAGTGATTCCTCATAAAACACGGCTCGGTCAATTGTGGCAAATGTCGCATATGACGTTGCCGAACCAAACCGGGTGGCGATCGGGGTACGGAGGACTCGACTTGGACAGAGTGTCGGGATGGCGTAGATTGAAGTCTCAAGAACTTCAGCCGACATTCACCCTGGGAGTTCGATCGTGGTCGATTTTGAAATCGGACAATATGGCCCTATTTGTGAGGCCTTACTGACCGCCGCGGAGACCGCGGATCTGGGGCCTGGAATGCCAAACGACGACTGCCGCGATCAACTTGGGAAACTCAATTCTGCCACCGTCTTTTCCGGCCAGTCGATCGTGGATCGCGACATGGCCACCTGCTGCGAATCTGGTCTGTGGTTGTTGCACAACTACCTGGACGAGTCGCATCGGATCAGCCAGGGGATTCACACAGCTACTGGCAGCTACTGGCATGGCATCATGCATCGCCGAGAGCCTGATTTTTCCAATGCCAAATACTGGTTTCGAAAGGTCGGCGAACACCCCATTTTTGAATCTCTGTACGAGGCGGCGCGCCGCCTCGCCGCCGCTCAACCTGGGGACCCCGCAGGCTCGTTCCTGGCTGACCAAGATCGATGGAATGCAGCCGCTTTCGTCGACGTCTGTGAGACAGTCACTCGCGGCCGTTGGACCAATTCGTCGCTCTGCCGCGCGATTGCGCTGGCCGAATGGAAATTGCTGTTCGACCACTGTTTTCGCGCAGCGCTCGGGTTGTCGTCGCCAGCGACGGGATAATTCAGCGCCTGGAGGTCTGAATCCAGGTCACTGCCGAGTCAGGCGTCTCGCAAGATTTCCATCGCGGCGTTCTTGCCGCAGGCACCCATCACGCCGCCACCCGGATGGCTCGCCGCACCGCACAGGTACAGGCCTTTGATCGGCGAACGATGGTCCGCCCAACCCGCGACTGGTCGGAAACTGTAGAGCTGATTCGCATTCATTGCGCCTTGCATGATATTCCCGCCGGTCAGCCCGAAGGTGCGTTCCAGATCCAACGGGCTCAGTACGTGACGATGTTCGACGGCATTGGGCACATTCGGCGCGTAGCGCCCGAGCGACGTAACACAGCGGTCTGCAAAATCCTCTTTGATGTCGTCCCAATGCAAACCGTCTGCCAGTTGGTACGGCGCGTATTGCACGAACATCGACAGGATGTGTTTTCCGGGCGGCGCGATCGTATCGTCGACCGACGTGGGCATTGTGATTTCCAAGATCGGTTCGGCGCTGGGCCGACCGTACTTTGCCTCGTCGTACGCCCGTTCGATCGTATCAAGCGTTTCGCCGATGTGCATCGTACCGTGGTGATGCGGCCCGACGCCGTTGCACATGGCCGAGGTAAATCGTGGCGGTTCGGAGAGTGCCAGATTGATTTTCGCCGATGCCGATGCGTAATCGATCCTGCTGACAGCGGCGCGAAATTCGTCCGGTAGCACACTCGGATCTAAAAGCGTTTCAAAAGTCAAATGCGCGTCGACGCTGGAGGCTACCACAGGCGCTTCCAACACGGTATTGTCGGCCAACAAGACCGCCGAGACTTCTCCGTTTTCTGTGACAATGTGACGGACATCGGCTTCACGCCGGATATCGACACGCAGCTCCTTGCAAACTTCTTCGAGCGCTGCAGCGAGCCCGCCCATGCCACCCTGAACGTAGCCCCAGACACCGCGCGCTCCGCCTGCTTCGCCCATCACATGGTGCAGCAAGACGTAAGCCGTACCGGGTGCCGATGGCGGAGCAAAAGCACCGATGATCGCGTCGGTGGCCAGCGTCGCACGCAGCACTTCGGCCTCGAACCACCGTTGCAGAATCGGTCGCGCAGCGCCGGTTACCAATTCGACTGCCTCCGGTAAATCGGCACCCAAGCCCGCAATCGCCTGGTAGAGCTCCCATACTTTCCCTGTGTCTCGAAGACGCTTCCCAACACCGATCTTTCGCTGCTCTTTGGGTAACGGCATCGGATCGGGCGCAGCCTTGGCAAGAACCGGTTCGAGCGCATTGGCCACGCGTTCAAGCAGCGCCTGATAACGCGGATACTGTTCGGCGTCACGGGGACTAAACTTGGAGATCTGCCGATGATTTTCTCGTTCGTTTGGCCCCATCAACAGATGGCGTCCGTCCAACATGGGCGTGAAAGAGGAAGGATTGCGAGGCAGAATCTTCAGCCCATGGCGCTTGAGACGCAGATCATGCATGATCTCCGGCAAGAAGAGGCTAATGACGTAGGCAGCCGTCGATATGCGATAGCCGGGCCATAGCTCTTCCGTGGCGGCACAACCGCCGAGAACGTGCCGTCGTTCGAGCAGACAGACCGATTTGCCCGCCTTGGCGAGATAGGCGGCGGCAACGAGTCCATTGTGGCCACCTCCGATGATGATGCAATCATATGTGGTCTTCATAATGCGAGGATTGTAGACAGTTTACGGGGACATCGGTAGACCGACCTCCGCCCATGCGCTCCACGCATAATCACACCAGCGGCCTCGTGGGTGGTTTGATGTGTGGCCACTGGACGCCACGCGCGGCGAGTGCGACAACGATGCCATGCCTGAGAACCCCACGCACGGCAAACCGACTCCGACCAGCGGCCGACTGTTGTTGGTCCTGGCTGCCGTGATGTGGAGCACCAGTGGGTTCTTCGCCAAGGCACCGTTCTTTGATAACTGGCCGATCGTGGTTGACGGCTATGCAGTCCGCGGTCCGGTGCTGGCTTTTTGGCGCGCCCTGTTTGCCAGCCTTGTCCTGCTACCGTTGGTCAGACGACCCCGCTGGACGCCTCGTTTGATTCCGGCCGTCCTGATCTTCGCTGCCATGAACATCACGTATCTCTCGGCGATGACGCAAACCACCGCCGCCAATGCCATCTGGTTGCAAAACACTGCCCCTGTCTGGGTGTTTTTGGTGAGTGCTTGTTGCTGGGGTGAGAAAATCCAACGTCGCGACTTACTGTTGCTGGTCTTCGCCGTGGCGGGCGTCGGCTTGATTCTGTGCTTCGAATTGCAGGGCCAGTCGCTGCCGGGCATTATCTACGGATTGCTCGGCGGTATGACGTACGCAGGTGTGGTCTTGTCCTTACGCTGGCTGCGCGACGAAGACCCCGCCTGGCTGATTGCGCTAAATCACATTGTGACCGCGGCAATCTTGCTGCCTTATGTCGCGCAGCAAGGTGCCTGGCCGTCGGTCAACCAGACGTGCTTTTTGTGTGCCTTCGGTATGCTGCAGATGGGGATCCCCTATTGGCTGTTTGCCCGTGCCGTCCAATCCGTTTCCAGCCAGGAGGCAGCGGGAATCGTCTTGTTGGAACCGCTGTTGGTGCCGATTTGGGTATTCCTGGCCTGGCGGCACTCCCCTGGTTACCAAGACACAGCTTGGTGGACGATCGTCGGCGGTGGGCTGATTCTGGCTGGTTTGGTGATTCGGTTCGCCGTCGTCAAAAACGGCAAACCGATCCATCCTTCGTCATAGAACCAAGTAGGGCTTTCAACCATGTAGCTGGAACAAGCGCAGCGGCGTTCCGGCAATACGAACGCTTTGTGCCACGGTTGAGTCGGCAATGCGATGTAAGTGTCTACGCGAGGCCGCAAAATCCAACGCCTTTGGCGTTGTTCGTGTCTAACCCGGCTGTTTCTTCTTCCAACAACTGCTAAAAAGCGTGAAAAAGCCTCGGCGCAAAGCAAAGAAACGGAATCGCGAGCGACACGTACCCCAGCCCAGTCCGGAACCGGCCCAATCGCACGGAATCATCATTCGTGGGTGGATGATCGATCCCAATCAGCAAGATCATGATCACCATCAGAAACAGGCCTCGATGCACCCAGTCCAGCGCCATCGCGGCGATGGTCAGCACGATAAAGCCGCGTGCGATCCAGCGCGCTCGCCTGCCAAACAACGTGTAGATCACGTGCCCGCCATCTAATTGGCTGACAGGCATCATGTTCACACCGGTAATGATCAAACCGAACCAGCCGGCCATCAGACATGGATTCAGTTGGCTTTGCCAGATCATATCGCCTTGGGTGTAGCCTTCGGGCTGACGCAACGCCAACATCCACTTGGCGATCAAAGGCGGTTCTACTTGAAACATGCCGTGGGCCGGGCTCGACATATCCAGACTGTTGACACCGATCCACAGCACCGGCAAGGCAACCACCAGTCCAGCCAACGGTCCAGCGATGCCAATATCGAAGGTCTCCTTGCGGTTGGCTCGGCCACCATCCATCCCAATGACGGCGCCTAGCGTTCCCAGCGGAGCGAGGGGAAAGGGGAGGAAAAAAGGCAAACTGGCCGGGATCTTGTAACGAATTGTAGCCAGAAAATGTCCCATTTCGTGTGTGAACAGAATCGCCAAGACGCAAACCATATAGACAAGGCCATCGTTCCAATTCGTCAACAGGGCACGTCGTAGGGGTGAATCGAGTGGTCCGCCACCCACGTCCTGTGCAAATGGTGGCGAGAGCACATAATCCGCTGGCCACCACATGCAGGCGCCGGCTACAAATGTGGAGAGGCATGTCAGCAGAAACAGGACAATCGGCAAGATCACGCGGCGGCGGCGCACTTGCGGAGGCGGTTCTGGCGACACATCCGGCGAGACATCCGCCAACTCGGCCTCAAAAATGGGCTCGACATTTCCCAGATAGGTTCGAATATTGTTCGCTTGGGCAGCTTCCGAATCAGCGAAGTCGGCGTTGATCGGTTCCTCGGCCCCGACCGTCTCAGTTTCATCCGCGTCCCTGGTCGCGTCCGCTTGAAAGGGTCCGAGTCCTTCGCGCCGGGCATGGTCATCACGTTCTAGCATGTTTTCAGAATAGCATAATCGGCGACTACTGGGCACGCGGATTGGCCAGGCCCGGCAATCATGCGTTTCGTGGCGGGTGCTTCCATGCGACCGGAGCGGGTGCACAACAGTAGCTCGCGTTGGGGCTCATAGCGGCGGGGTACTAGGCAATTTGTCGACGTTTTGTTACGCTCTTCGCTTCGATAAGGCGAGCGGCGGAATCATAGGCTTACCGATCGTAGGACGGGCACTCTTGCCCGTCCCACAGGTAAGTTTCCGTCTGGCCGTCGCCTCAAGAGGATGGCAATTCAGCTTACGTCGAGTAGAAGTTTCGGGATTCAATCCGATGAAGCAAGCAATCGCTGGGGTCTCCCCCCCCAACGCCGAAGAAGTCACGGTGATGCAGGTTTTTCCTTCCATCGCTCGTTATTTCGCGGGACAAATGCTGGGAAGACTCTACAGCATGGATGTCGGTGTCTCTGTCTTGACGCTGGGTAACTTCATTGCTTTGGCGTCGATTCCGCTCGCCCTGCTCTTGTACTTTTATCGGTTGCTACCGTCTGTTCTTGGAATTTCGTCGCACGGTTCGTCTTACAAACTGACCAACCGCCGTGTCATCGAACAATGTAATGAAGTGATCTTTAATGTGGAACCGCGGCCGAAGCGCATTACCATCGGAGCGATGCTGTTGGTGATCGGTGTGTTGATGTTCATGCTGCTACCCCTGTTTCTCGTCGTGCTGCATTCGTCTCTTGTCGAGTCGGAATGGGCTGCTTCGACGATCCAATCGACCCTCAAAATGATCAGTGGCCTGCTGGTCGCTGGCGGCGGCCTGTCAATCGTTTGTGGAATTGTGTTGTTGATGGTCGAAATCTTAGACGTTGACTTTGACACTGTGGTCAAGTCGATTGAACTGGACCGGTTCGATACCATCGAAATCGACTGCAAGCCCGGACAAGCGTGGTTTGCCGCTGGCGACTTGGTCTTTAAACGCGGTGATGTGGAGGCATTTCGCCTCGAGGGCGTTTCGCGGCCCGAGTCTTTTCGACACACCTGCTTAAAGTCGCATATGTCTTACGTGGGTGTCAAACAAGCTTTGGATCGTACTGCGGTTCCAGCTTAGCGATCGCCGCAACGATCAGATGCAACGCAGCCGCCGAAGTTGCCACTGGCAACGAGGCCATCTCCTTATTCCGGATCGCAACTTGCCGTGTGGCTAACGGCAGGTGTACGAAAGTTGCTTCGGTCTGCAAGCTCATCTTCTGGACGAGATAGTGCGTCATATACAACGTGGCGTTACATAGTAATGTGCCCGCGTGAAACGAAACCGACGCCGGCACGCCAGCCTCGCGCAGCTGCCCCACCCAATCTGCCAGAGGCAATGCGCTGTGATAGGCTACGGGTCCATCATCGACCAATTTGCGATACCGCTCGGGTGGTTCGTGCGAACTCCCGCCTACGTTCACACCGATCGCTTCCAACCGAATCGCGCCCAGACCCGGTGCCTGGCCAAGGTGCAACACGTAGTCGTAGTTGGAGGCCAGGTCTTTTTGCAGACGCTGGCGAACTTCCTCAAAGTTGACGGGATAAAGACGTGTCGTGATCTTCTGACTTGCCTTCATGTTCCGGGTGAAATCGACCAGTGCCAACCAGCTCGAATTCTCGACCCACTGATCGTATGGTTCGAATGCGGTAATCAGAATGCTCGCCATCGACTCAACCAGCCCCAACCGCCTCGATCGGAATCCACCTTGCGGACCTTGTATATAGCCGCGCCTCGCCGACTTGGCAAGAAAGCGACGGCGGCACTGGAATGGTGAAGCACGGTAAAGTACCCTGGTTGAGATGAACCTTGCGGCCTGGGGTCTAGTTTTGGGACATGTATCGTCGTTGTTCGCTCCAAGGCTGTGAGTCCATGAGGTAGCAGGCCCACTCTGTGTTCCGTCCGCCAGCTCCTTGTTCAAAACGTGTGGTTTTGGAAGGGTCACGGCACACACGGAGTGTGCCCACTACTTTGGTGACGACACGATGTCAGATAGATTCACAGCCGCTCCGCGAACATTACGCCCCGCTCGCGGAGCGAACAGCGACTATCATTGATGCGCCAGTCAATAGCGGGGTGGACCGTCGTTGCTGTCCGCTCCGCTGCTTGTGCCATCTGCCGCCTGAACCCGCAAATCTACCAACAATCATGCCCCAATCAGCGAGTCTCGGACAAGTCATGAGGAATGTCGCGATGAAGAACTCTGCCTTGCAATCCGTTGCCGTAATTGGCATTGTGGTCTCTTGTTGTTCGGCCGAATTTGCCTCTGCCGAGGGTATCTTTCCCGACAAGAACCTTGAAAAAGTGATCCGAAAATATGTCTTCGAGAAACGCGATAATGATAAGCCGATTGCCGAAGACGACGTCGTCAATATTTCGACGGTCGTGGGTAAAGGAAGTGGAATCAAGGACCTGACTGGATTGGAGAAGTGCCGCAGCCTGGCGCTGCTGGATCTCGAAGAAAATGACATCGAGAAGATCGACGCCATCAAGGAACTCAAGAACATCCAGTCGCTGAACCTGGCGAAGAACAAGGTCAAGGACATCAAGCCGATCGAGGGACTGACGAAGCTACAGTATGTCCACCTGGCAAGTAATCAAATCAGCGATCTCGCGCCGCTATCGAAGTTGGAGAACTTGCGGTCGCTGTACCTCTCGAAGAACAAAATCAAGGACCTGAAACCGCTCAGCGAATTGAAGAAACTCTGGTCACTCTATCTGAAGGATAATCAGATCGAAGACCTCAAACCGTTGGGAGGCCTCAAGTGGCTTGATTCATTGGACCTCCGTGGTAACCAAGTGGTAGACCTTTCGCCGTTGAGAGATCTAACGGAATGGAAGTTTCTCTTCCTCGACAAGAACAAGGTGACCGACCTGGGTGTGCTGATCGAGATGGGCAAGAAGGACCGCGAAGGGTCGCAGCGATTCTCGTTCTTTTGGCAGGTCTATTTGAGTGACAATCCGCTTAGCGACGAGGCGAAGAAAACACAATTGCCGGAACTGCAAAAGCTAGCCAGGGCGGTTCAAGTGGATAAAGAGAAGTAAGGATCGTTCGAGGAAGTTGACGCCCACATCGCGGCAGGCAGACAAGGTCGCCAGGCTATCTCAACCGTTGACATCAAGGCTGGTCATCCCGGCAATCGGCCAACAGCCCAAAGCATCGGGAGAAACTTCCAGGTCAGTCTTGCCCAACCGGCAGCGAGCTTTCAAGCTGTCCATCTGCGTGCCCTGGGAGGAAATCGTGGAGTCTCGGGAATTGTCTGCTACCGCACCCGAGTGGGCAACCACCATCTCCCTGGCCGGTTCCGCTTCTCCCTGGCGGGCTACGGCGTTTCGTTTACAATGAGAGCGTGGCCAATCCGACTGAATATCGAGGAGTTTTCATGCGAAGCCTGCAAACCGCACTCACGACTGCCATCATCACGCTGGCTGCCACGCCCCTATTGGCGGAAGAATCGATCGGCATCAGTAAGACCAAGCCCAGCGAAGGTCGCTTCGTCGAAATCGACGGGGGCTACATGGTCCCTTACACAATGAAAATTCCTGGTACGGATGCCGAGTTGACCATGATCCCAATTCCCGGCGGCGAGTTTCTGCTTGGAAGCCCCGGTTCTGATTCTGACAAACAGAAAGAAGAACAACCTCAAGTCCGGGTCGGTGTCGAACCATTCTGGATGGCGCGGACGGAAGTGTCGTGGGCGGAGTATCTGCCATTCATGAATCTCTATGAACATTTCAAAGAGTTTGAACATCGCAAGATCCGCCTGGTTGACAAGGATAATCCTGTTGATGCAATTACGGCGCCTACGGAGTTGTACGATCCCAGCTACACGTTCGAATATGGCGAGGACCCGCAGCAGCCTGCCGTGACGATGACACAGTACGCCGCCAAGCAATACACCAAGTGGGTTAGTGGCGTGACGGGACACAAGTACCGATTGCCAAGTGAAGCTGAGTGGGAATACGCCTGTCGGGCCGGAACCACGACGGTGTATCATTTTGGAAATGATCCCAAGCAGTTAGACGAATACGCCTGGCACATTCTTAACACTCCTGACGAGCCACAGAAGGTGGGGTCCAAGAAGCCCAACCCATGGGGTTTGCATGACATGCACGGAAGTGTCTGGGAATGGGTTCTGGATGGCTATGATGAAGCCAACTACCAACGTCTTCTGGTTAAGAGCAAAGGGAAGACCCTCCCGGGCAACGACGCTGTGTCTTGGCCGACGAAGGCATACCCACGTGTCGTGCGTGGCGGGTCTTGGGAAGACGATCCCGACCGATGTCGCACAGCGGCCAAACTGGGATCCGATGATCCAGAGTGGAAACTGGAAGATCCCAACCTACCGCTCAGCCCCTGGTGGTTTACTAGCGATCCGTCGCGAGGTGTTGGTTTTCGGATGGTGCGCCCTTTGCACGCGCCGACAAAGAAGGAAATGGCCAAGTATTGGGATCCCGACCACGATGACATCAAGTTCGACGTCGATGGCCGGTTGAGCGAGGGTCGCGGTGCGATCGGTCTGGTTGACCGCAACCTGCCGGCCGCCATCAAAGCGCTTGACGATTGATCGTGACAAAGAGGGAATCATTGGGTGCGGCAACGTATCCTGCTCTGCCGGCTGGATCCTCGAGAAGTTGATCCTGGGCGGCCATGGGCTGAGTCCTTTCCAGCGCAGCGATCCTGAATTTGAGTTCTGAAAACGCGTTGGTTTCAGTCTTTCTTGCGAATCGCGAAACGCTCGCTGCCACTGTCGCCTGGCCAGGCGACAACTCGCTCCCCGAAGCAGCACTCGGGCGACTGTCTCTGCTCGGTCGGTCAAGTCGATCTTGACCTGAACTTCCGATTCCGATTGTACTAAGCGATGCTTAGGAATGAATGCGCGGTTTGCAATTTAGAATCGCGGGATTTCTCGAACTATTTCTGGGAGTCGACTGTGCAATCATCTGCATACCCCGCTCAGCTGGAGGCCGTTCCGGTGTTCTGCCTGCTGATGGTCGCAGCCGCTTCTACAAATCCCGTGTTGGGTACTTTTTCGCGGATTTTCAGCCGCCTCACTCTCTGGCGCGACCTTCACCGCAGAACCGCCACAAGAAAACTGTGACCAATCTGCCGCCGCTGGCAACCCATGGTGAGAAACGACCAGCGGCGAGATGAAGCACATGTGGATATTACCTTGGCAACTGACCAGCGAAGCGACGAGCAATTGGCAGCTGAAGCTGCCCGCGAAGGGTCCGATGGCCCCGCCTTCGTGGCCTTGTGCGCTCGTTATCAGGAGCGTGTGTGGCGCATCTGCTGTCGTTTGGTGGGAAACGCCGAAGATGCGAGTGACGCCGCGCAGGAGGTGCTGCTGAAGATGTTTATACAACGCGCGCAATTCAAACAAGAAAGTCAGTACAGCACGTGGGTCCACGGGATCGCGATTCGAACGTGCCTGATGCTGCGTCGCGGCAGCGGGCGGCGACGGCAGCGAGAAACACGGGCATTCGAACAGCGTCAGAGGCGCGAATCGGTAGGTGATCCGGACCCGCACGACACCTCGCTCGATCTGAACCAAATCCTCGAGACGTTGGAGGAGGAAGAGCGTGCGATGCTGATCATGAAATACGCGGAAGGACACTCATACAACGACTTGGCAGAGATGTTCGGCAAGACAGCAAGTGCCTGCAAAATGCGAATCAGCCGAGCTCGCCAGCAACTTAAGGAACGGTTTCCGGAACACCACTTTGGTGGAGACGATGGTTAGCCAACGATGAAGAATTTTCTAGATCAACTTGCCGACGAAGATATGCCCGTCATGCCGGACGAGCTTGATACGAACCTGCATCATCGCATCAATAACCTCTTGATCGGGCAGCAAGTGCTCGAATTGATTTGCTTCGCGATACCTTACGTGTTTTTTCACTACCTTCACGCACTCACCGGCGCAACTTGCTTTAGCATGAGCGGCCGGTATCCAAAAACAGGAGAAGATCATGCAACCCGAGACGACTAAAGCCGTGACTGACATTGGTGGCCGTACCGTAGAGGGAATTTCGCAAACGGCATCGACTTCGACCACTGCCGTGGTCGAGAGTTTTCAGTCGGCGCTGAATCAGGTCATCGAACTCGCCCCCAAGGCGCTCGCCGCCGCTATCGTTCTGGTGATTGGCTTCCTGGTCGCCAAACTGTTTGCCCGCGGCGTGGCGGCATTGTCCGACAAGCTAGGTCTGCAACGCGCCGCAGAACGTGGCGGACTGGCCGAATCAATGCGACAAGGTGGTGTCGAAAGAACCGTGCCCCAAATTATTGGTGTCATCATCTTCTGGCTGCTGATGACCGTCTTTCTCGTGGCCGCCTTCGAGATTTTGGATCTACCGGGAATGGCCGGTGCCATTGAGAGAGTCCTGGCGTACATTCCCAAGGTTCTGGTTGCCACCATTCTGGTTGTGATTGGTCTGATGGTGGCGTCGTTCGTGCGCGGTGTGATTGCCACCAGCGCCGATCGTTTTGGTATTACCTACGCCCAGCAGTTGGCCAGCAGCTGTTATTACATTCTCGCGCTGATGACTTTGATCGCCGCCTTTGAACAGCTGGAGATCAAATTCGAGCTCTTGAATTTTGCGATCTTGATTGTCTTTGGCGCCATCGCACTGGCCCTGGGGCTCAGCTTTGGCCTCGGCGGTCGCGACGTGACAGCCGGCATTCTCTGCGGCTACTATGTGCGCCAACGTTTTCAGTCGGGTGATCACGTCAGCATCGCCGGGCATGAAGGGACCGTCCGCGAAGTGGGCCCCGTCGCCACAATCATCGAGAGCGAAGAAAACGGCTTGATGAACCGCAGGAGTATCCCCAACCATCTCATGCTGAAAGACGCGGTGCGGTAGTCGGATGAGGGCACAGCGCGGCGCCAAGATTGATAAGTCTTGAGCGCGCGCCGATTCACTGTAGCAACTTTTCTCCGTTTGGGCTCCTGAAACAAAGCGCCGCGAACGCTACAGGTCGGTGCGACACGCACTAGCGTCGCGCTTGTGCCGCGGTGTCATCCTTGCGCACCAGCACCTCGCCGCCAAGACGCACGACAGAGGGGGCGCTTTTGGGGATCAAGTCGCAATTGATGATCTCCGTGTGCGAGTGTCCGTCGGCGTGGATCTGAGCTGTCCCGTTGTCGCCGATGAGACAAGCAACAATCTTCACTCGAGACGCCCCATTAATGGCGATACCGCTACGACCGTTGCCACGACTCGTTAGCCCGGCCAGCGTTGCGTCGAATACGCTGTCATGGGCATTGATGCCGTCCAACTGGAATCCTTGCACCACCAGGTCTGTAATCACGATGTGACGTACCTCGTAAAGAGTGATTCCGATCGGCAAGACCGTATGACTAAGCTCGTACTGATGTGGCCCCCGTCCCGGCTCCGGACGAAAGTAGACATGACGGTCAAAGAGGCACCACTCGAGTGGTTCGAGCTTCGGCAAGAGCTCGCCCCGCTTCACCTTCTTGCGCGCAACCGGCTTGTCGTCCAGGAATAAGTTGTGGTGGGCCATTCGCGACGGGCGGAAACGGTAGATCTCGTCGCCGACGTGCCGCCAGACGCCTTTCGGAACGGGATGTGAACCGTCCAACACCGCGCCATTGCCGATAATCTCGAACGGTCGTCTCTCGGCCCCGCTGTGCCGACCAGCCTGCAACGTAACACTCTCGCGATACGGCTCGCCGGTGGCCGCCAGGATGATGCGGTCGCCATTTTGCGCCAGTTGAAGGGCACGACCGATACTCCTGCACGGACCACCTGCCTGGCCGACCATCACCGCCGATGAGCCGTCCCGACGGTTGTCGCCCGTCTGATTATTGACGAAAATGTCGCGCGCACGTGCAGTTCCTCCGTACACAACGACCGTCGTCAATGACAAGATCAGCAATCGCGTCAACACTTTTTCAATCAAGATAGACAAAATGGGTTAAATGCAAAGAATAGTGCCGATCGAATTGGGATTTTGGCTGACAAGCAATCCCCAGTCAAGGAGAACTTCGCTAGAAAGCGGCTCAATTTCGCAAGTTATTTGAATTTGTCAGTACGATGGCTACCAAAGCCGTTGGGACTTGGAAGGCCTTGGAAAGCCAAGCGTGCAAAATCGATCGATGTCGAGTACCAGCAATGCAAGTGCAACTCAATCAACGAACCATTGAGTTGGTGAAGGGTGATATCACTCAGCAGAAGATCGACGCAATCGTCAATGCCGCAAACAGTCGCCTGGCAGGTGGTGGCGGCGTGGATGGCGCGATCCATCGCGCTGGTGGTCCAACCATCATGCGCGAGACCGACCAACAGTACCCTAACGGGTGTCCGACTGGATCGGCCGTGTCAACGGGCGCCGGTAAACTTCCAACTCGCTTGATCCTACACGCAGTGGGGCCTGTTTGGCGCGACGGCCAGCATGGCGAGCCGCAGTTGCTGGCGGCAGCTCATCGCCGTTGCTTGGAACTCGCCGCCGAGCAGCATTGCAAGGGGATCGCTTTTCCCGCGATCAGCACGGGCGTCTATGGTTATCCTGTTCATCTGGCCGCGCAGGTTGCCTTGTCCGAGGTGATCCGGTTTCTTGAAGCGCAACCCACCGAAACAGACCAACCGCTGCGCCTCGTCCGTTTTGTTCTCTTTGGCGATTCTGCCTTCGAGCGATTCTCCAGTGTGCTGGCTGAATTGACGGGCGGCGACTAGAGCTACTACATCGCCAATGTTTCCAGCAGCTGAAGCAGTTCGGCGGGAAGGGGCTTGTGTCCCGTAAACGTCTCTTCCAGCGGTGTCAGCGTGTTCGTACCGGCAGACACGCCGGCCATGACAGCGTTGGCACCATCGAGCAGCGCGGTAACGGCATAGTCGCCAAGTCGACTGGCAAGGATACGATCTTCCGGCGACGGGCATCCACCCCGCTGCAAATGCCCCAGCACCACGACGCGTGTGGAAAATGGACAACCAGCTGCTGCTAGTTCTTTCTGCAACACGTCCGCGCCTCCCCGTTCGTCTCCTTCCGCCACGATGATCATGACGGAGGTCTTCCCCCGTTCTTTCAGCACTCGCAGATGATCGGCAATTCCGGCGATGTCGGTAGATGTTTCTGGAATGCAGACACCTTCCGCACCGCTGGCCAAGGCAGTGTGCAGCGCGATGTATCCGCTGTGTCGCCCCATGACTTCAACCAAGAACATCCGTTCGTGGCTTTCGGCGGTATCCCGAATCTTGTCGACAGCTTCGACGGCTGTTTGCACGGCGGTGGAGAACCCGATCGTAAAATCGGTCCCAATCAAGTCGTTGTCGATCGTACCCGGACAGCTGACGACGCGTCCGTTCCAGTGCCTCATTAGATCGACGGCACCGCGCGACGTCCCGTCGCCGCCAATAGGAATCAGGGCGTCGATACCGTGCTTTGTGAGGATCCTAGCGGCTTTGACGAGCCCCGCTTCTGTCCTGAATTCCTCGCAACGACTGCTGCGTAGTCGCGCGCCTCCCAACCGCGACCAACCGGATACGGACCGTAACGTCATACGAGGTTCGCCCACGATGTTGAGGAAAAAATCTTCATCCAACAGTCCTTGGTAGCCGCGATGAATTCCGACAACTTCGTTTCCCGTCGAGACGGCACGACGAACCACTGCTCGCACACACGGGTTCATGCCCGGAGCGTCACCGCCGCTGCAAAATACACCAATTCTCATGCTCGCCGCCTCTCATTTCCACGGATCTTCGGACGACGGGAGCGGGTCGTCGCAACGTGTAACGAAGTACCCAGCGCGGCCTCTGGCCGCAACAAAGTAGCCATCTCGCTCCGCCGAGATGAGCCTAATGGATGAACGGTGGAACGGCAAATCGACTCCAGCCACATTTTGGCGTCTGGCGAGGAAGGCTCATCTCGGCGGAGCGAGATGGCTACTACTGACTGCATCAGCAGTTGATGGGCCGGCCCTAACCTCACTCGCTGCCCTCCCTCACCCGCTGCGGCGCTCTGGATTCTAGATGGAGATCTTTGTATGACGCAAAGAAATTGACCGTTAGTAGCAAGGAAGACTGCGAGTTTTGCGCACGGATTGGAATAATTGCTACGCCGGGTGGCCAAACTTTCCGCGACGTGCCAGCTTTAGCGCCCTGATTCGGTATAATCCCGTGCGATCGACATGGCTATCAGCCCCAGGCCAGTCATTCACGCGATGACCACCGCTGGGCCCGTGTTGATCTGCCTTCACCCACTGACCCCGCAATAACGAGGACGGCGGATAATGACCGTTTTGGATCGATTTCGACTGGATGGAAAGCGATTGTTCATCACCGGCGGTAGCCGAGGCTTGGGGCGCGAAATGGCGCTGGCGATTGCCGAAGCGGGCGCGGACGTTGTCGTGAGTGGGCGTGACGCCGCAAGTCTCGACCGCGTGGCCGAAGAAATTCGCCAGCGTGGCAGGCAAGTCGAGACGATCCAGGCTGACATGGGCGACCCGGCACAGTGCGAGCAAACGTGTCAGACCGTAGTGGACCAGTTCGGACCGATCGATATTCTGATCAACAACGTCGGTGGTCGCCGTGAGAACATCCCAACGCAAGACATGCCGCTGGACAAATGGCGTGAACTAATGGACCTGAATCTGACCAGCGCCTTTTTGTGCACTAAGGTGATTGGAGGCACAATGATCCGGCGCGGCGAGGGCGGCCGGATTATCAATATTGCCTCGATCAACGCGATGGTGGCTGGACGTAACATTGCCGGCCGCCATTATGAGACTGCGAAAGCTGCGATGGTTCAATTCACGCGAGCCACGGCTGTCGATTGGGCTTCGCTGGGTATCACCGTTAACGCCATCTGCCCGGGTGGATTCATGACTGAACCGAATCAACGTTGGGCCAAGATCCATCCCGAGGTGGTATCGTCCTTTCGGGCACTGATTCCGATGGGCGACTACGGTCAGCCCGAAGATTTGGGCCCGTTGGCCGTATATCTGGCGAGCGACGCATCACGCTACATGACCGGCGCGTCACTGGTCATCGACGGTGGTTATACGTTGTGCTAACGTAGCAAGATGTCGCCATGAACCGACCGTTCGATTTCGTTTCTCTCGAGTATGCGTATGTCCATTTGCCTGAAAATTGCCGCCGTCCAGATGGATGTCACACTGGGCGACAAGCCCCGCAATCTCGATCGCATCACCAGTGCAATCGAAGAGACCTCACAACAAGGCACGCAACTGACCGTCTTTCCCGAATGCGCGGTCACGGGCTATTGCTTTGACAGTCTGGAGGAGGCACTGCCGCTGGCCGAAAGCGTCACCGGGCCGAGTTGCGAAATCGTGTCGGCTGCGTGTGAACGTTTTGGCTGTCATGCCATCGTGGGATTTCTGGAGGCCGATGGCGACGGTCTGTTTAATGCTTGCGCCTTGATCGGCCCAGAAGGCATCGTCGGCAACTATCGAAAAATCCACCTGCCGTTCTTGGGGATCGATCGATTCACAACGCCGGGTGACCGCCCTTTCGCGGTGCACCAGATGGACGACGCGCGGATCGGTATGAACATCTGCTACGATAGCGCGTTCCCAGAAGCTGCCCGATGCATGGCATTGGACGGTGCGGATCTGATTGCCCTGCCAACCAATTTTCCGCCTGGCGCCGAGTGCATGGCCGAACACGTCGTGAACACGCGCGCAATGGAAAACAAAGTATTTTATGCGTGCGTGAATCGAGTCGGCATTGAACGCGGATTTGCGTTCATCGGTCACAGCAAGATCTGTGACACTTCGGGCCGGGTCCTGGCGGCTGCACCTCACACCGACGAAGCAATCTTGTACGCCGACCTGGACCTGGAACAAGCTCGCACGAAGCGCATCGTGCGCGTGCCGGAAAAACATATCATCGACCGCTTTGCCGATCGCCGCCCGGAAATGTACGGGCGCGTCGCCGCCGGATAGACGGCGGCACTTCTTTATTCCATCTCTTTATTCCATCGCATGCTGCGTCGCCTCATTCCGGCGATTCCGCTTCCACCGGCGTTTTCAACAGACCGATCGAACTGATCGATGCTTCGATCTGATCACCAGGCTTCAGATAAGATCCCGTCGTGTGTCCGACGCCTTGCGCGGTGCCCGTCGATATGATGTCGCCCGGCTCCAGCGTCACGAAACTCGAGATGAATTCGATCACTGCAGCCACGGGAAAAATCTGTTGCGCCGTTGAGGCATCTTGTTGGACCTTGCCGTTGACGCTCAGCTTGAGATCCAAGGTCTGCGGATCCGGAATCTCGTCTGGCGTTGTCACGCAAGGTCCACAGGGGCAGAAGCTGTCGTGCCATTTACCATGCAACCAATCGAAGAACCCATCTTTGGCGCGTTCCTTACGCCCCGGATTCGGTCGAAATACGCGATTCGAAATATCGTTGATCACCGTATATCCAGCGACATAATCCAATGCGTCCGCTTCCGCGACACCCTTGGCTTTCTTGCCGATCACCACTGCCAGTTCCAATTCCCAATCGACGTGATTCGGCGAAACGTCCGGAATGATCACTGGCCGGCCGGGGTCGGTCAGCGTCGTGGTGGGCGGCTTCATGAACACATAGGGAAACGTCTCAGCCCGCTCGGCCGCGATGCCGCCCCCCTCTTCGATGTGTTTGGCGTAATTCCCGGCCAACAGGAATAGCTTGCGGGGACGCGGAATCGGTAACAATAGTTGAACCTGGTCGAGCGGCAACGTCGCGTCGTCAGGCAAATCGCACTGGTCGCTGGCCAGAAAGTCAGCCAGTTTCCTGGTCGTTTCGTATGCCGCCCCACCCGGTGGGAGAAAGTCGATCACACTATCGCCAATCGGCAGAACCGTGTTCTCTTTCGTGGCAACAGTGTGAGCTCGCGCGACCGATGACAATGGGATCACACGCTCGTCTTCGTAAAAGCCAACCCAATCACGATCGTTGAAACAAAATCGGCACAGACGCATGGTCACCTCACCCGAGTTACAGTTGTTTGATCATCTCGGCGAAATAGGTCGCCAGATTATTTTCTGATCTTGCGATCATTCGCCGCCGGATCTGGTCGTGTGGAAAAGCGATCCCGTTGGCTCCCCGCACGGCCGGCCGGCCATCCTTTTCGATCCAGGAACCACCCGAAGCATGAATCAACACCTCGCCCAGGTACGCCCCCCAAAGTCGTGTCAGCAGTTCGACGTTTTCGTCTGACTTACCGCCGGCGATCGCGAACTCCACCATGTCGATGTTCTCTTCCAATTCGGCTACGCTCGAAGCGGACATGCCGAGTTCGACAACCAGATGTTTGCGTGAAAACGTCTGCGCCTCCAACGTATCGTCTGCCATCTGCTCCGCCAACGTCGACATTGGGGCTCCTGTTCGGGGGGATGAGTTTTTGGGAAAGCTACCGAAGGCTGCGCGGTGTTCCGCTAACACCTTAACCGGGTTTATCGCGGCGGATGGACCACGTCAACCCGGTCAACTATCTCGATTGCCTGTTAGCTCGGCTGGCGGTTCTCGCTCCGGAGAGGGCGCGTTCGCCGTTGCGCAGGTCGATTTCCCAACGTTGTGTCGGCCCGGTGGCACCCATCTCTGCTGCCAGCCTCCGCAGCAACTGGATTTTCTGGGTAGTTGATGCTTCGCCGACGATTTCACGTCCCGGCGCACTCCCCCAGATAAACCGATGGCCACTCCGTGTGGTCAGTTCGTAGACGGCGGGACCGCTCGATCGAACTTCCGCAGGCGGCGCTACAATCGCAATTCCATGCAACTGCATCTGCTGCCAATTCCCTTCTACTAAGGCCGCCAGCTGCGCGGCACCCACGACGCGTGGATCGGGCCACGTCGTACCGACGGGACCCCAGGGAATCAACTCATCAATAGTGATCCGTAGCATGGGGATCGCCGCTTCTTGAAAATCCGTGGGAGGCAGCAACACAGCCTCGGCATCGATTGGCAAAATGCCACTTTCGTCTTGCGGCGACATCGAGCTGGGGATTTCCACCCAGGCGACGGGTCGACGGTAACGCAAGTCGACGTCGACTCGACCCTTTGGACCCTTGTTGACACGATTCACCTTGGCTACCCACGAATGCAGTTCGAACGCCCGAAAAACCTTGTAGGCCAATTCATGATCCAACGACGACAGTTCGCCCAAACTTCCATCACGAAACGCCTCGCTGCATACGTCCGCTTTGATCCAGGTTGGTTGTCGCGTCGCACTGATCTGGTCAACGCGAAGCGCGGTAGCGGTTTGAACGAGCGCCGGCTTCCCCCATTTCTTCCAGCCCAGGACACCGCCGATCGTACACGCCAGCAGCAACATCACACCCAGGAGCAGATTCGGCGAAATGCTGACAACCGGACCAAGCAGGGAGCCGATCCCGTCGCTAGTCGCCTTACCACTTTTCTTTCGCCTACTGCTAGCAGCCATCGTGTCCTCCGTAACAGCGAGAGCATACCAAAGCATCGCATATGGCAGAATCGCGATTTTCTGCCAGCGATGCCATGCAAGCTACGCAAAAGGAAGAAAGCAAGAAAAGTGGGATGAGAATGCCAAATAAAAGAAATGGCACGCATTACCAGATATCGATGGACGTTTCGAGCTCGACACCCAAACGATCTTCGACGCCGCTCTTGAGGAGTTCGATCAGGCCGCAGACGTCGTCGAACGTGGCACCTGGCTCGGCGATGATGAAATTGGCATTCTCGTCGCAGACGACTGCCTTGCCGACTCCGGATGAACGCAGCCCGGCATTCTCAATCAGGCTTGCGGCGCTCACGCCACCCACGTCTTTGAAAATGCAACCGGCGTTGTAAGTACCTTGTGGTTCGTTGGCCTTCTTAATGATCCAGAGCTTCTGTAATCGCTTCGTGATCTCGGCCGAATCGCCCGTTTCGAGTTCCAATTCAGCATTCAAAATGACCAATTCGTCCAAGCTACTGCTTCGATACGCGAATCGCAGTGCGTCGCGATCATGAACCACGATCTCGCCGGTTCGCTTCATCACGGTCGCGCTGCGAGTCCACTTTCCAATATCAGCACCACCAGCATCAGCATTGCTGCGCAAGGCACCGCCGACGGATCCTGGAATTCCGACCAACTCTTCGAGGCCGCTCAGTCCTTCGCCGACGGTGGCCGAAATCACGTGCCCCAGTTTGGCACCGCCACCTGCGGTGACGACGTTTCCTTGGACGTCGATCTGACAAAAGGCCGGTGCAGCAAGGTGCAATACCAGGCCCTTGACTCGTGTGTCGCGAATCAGCAGATTCGATCCACCGCCAATCACACCGATAGGCAGACCCGCTTCGTTGGCGCGAGCGACGAGCGCCGCCAGTTCTTCGACCGACGTTGGCTCCGCAAAGTACTCGGCGGGGCCACCCAGGCGAAACCAGGTGAAAGGTGCCAGCAATTCATTTTGCCGGACGATATGTTCATACCCGTCAAACAGGCCCATGGCAGCTCACTCGTCGCATCTGCTTTAAGAAGAGAGCACCGCCCCTAAAGGCAATGCGCACCACACGTTTGGCGATCATATGCCGGTATTTTGAAAGTGTCAACTTGGTCCATCACTTCTTCGCCACCTTCGCCCAGCTGTCACGGAGCGTGATCGTACGGTTGAAGACGAGTTTGTCGTCGGCCGAATCGGCGTCGACGCAGAAATACCCCAGCCGCTCGAACTGATATTGCGTGCCGGGCTTCGCACCAGAGAGACTCGGTTCCAGCTTGCAGTCCGTCAGGACTTCCAGCGAATCGGGATTCAGGTTGCTCCGCCAATCCTGCCCCTCTTCCACATCGTCAGGGTCTTCCTTGTGGAACAGATGGCTGTACAGCCGAACTTCGGCGTCGATGGCGTGTTCCTCGGACACCCAGTGGATGGTCCCTTTGACTTTGCGTCCGTCAGGTGCCGCGCCACCTCGTGTTTCCGGATCGTACGTGCAACGGATCTCGATCACTTCACCGGCGTCGTTCTTGGTGAAGTCCGTACAGGTCACAAAATAGGCGTTGCGCAGCCGAACTTCGCGGCCGGGCCCCAAGCGGAAGAATTTCTTAGGCGGGTCTTCCATGAAGTCGCTCTGTTCGACGTAGATCACGCGCGAAAACGGGATCTTGCGCGTGCCGGCCGATGGATCTTGCGGATTATTCGCGCCCTCGCATTCTTCCGTCTGTCCTTCCGGATAGTTTTCGATGACCACACGCAGCGGCTTTAGCACCGCCATGACGCGTGGGGCGTGCGCGTTTAAGTCGTCGCGCAAGCAGTGGTCCAGCAGCGCAATGTCCGTGACGCCGTCGAATTTGGTTACGCCGATCCGGTGGCAGAATTCGTGAATCGCGGCGGGCGTGTAGCCCCGGCGACGTAAGCCGGAGATGGTCGGCATCCGGGGATCATCCCAACCGGCGACCAGGTTCTCAGTGACCAATTCGAGCAACCGCCGTTTGCTCATCATGGTGTAGGTCAGGTTCAGCCGCGCGAACTCATATTGTTGCGGATGGTAGATTCCCAGGGCGTCACAAAACCAATCGTAGAGCGGGTGATGGTTTTCAAATTCCAGCGTGCAAATCGAATGCGTGATGCGTTCTATCGAATCCGATTCGCCATGCGTGTAGTCGTACATCGGATAGATGCACCATCTGTCGCCGGTGCGATGATGACTCGCGTGCATGATACGGTACATCACTGGGTCGCGGAGGTTCACGTTTGGATGAGCCATGTCGATCTTGGCGCGAAGTGTGCGGCTTCCATTTGGGAATTCGCCAGACCGCATCCGGGAGAACAGATTCAGATTCTCTTCGACGGTGCGATTGCGATGCGGGCTCTCCCGGCCAGGTTCGGTCAGTGTGCCACGATGCTCGCGCATTTCGTCGAAGGTCAGGTCACAGACAAACGCCTTGCCTTCGTTGATCAGCTGGACTGCCCAGTCGTGCAACTGGTCAAAATAATCCGATGCAAAGAACTCTCGGTCCTCCCAGTCAAATCCCAGCCAACGGACATCGGCCTTGATTGCATCGACATATTCCTGTTCTTCCTTGCTGGGATTCGTGTCGTCAAAACGGAGGTTGCATTTGCCGTTGTATTTCTTCGCCAAACCAAAATTCAGGCAGATGCTCTTGGCGTGTCCGATATGCAAGTAGCCGTTGGGTTCGGGGGGAAACCGAGTGTGAACGCGGCCATTCCATTTTCCTGACTTCAAATCAGCTTCAACGATCTGTTCAATGAAGTTGAGCGACTCTTTCGGCTCGACATCGGCCGCTTCGCCGGCATCGTGACTTTGGGAATTCATGAGGTTGTCCGTTTTCATGTTGGAAAATTCATATTCGTAAAACTTGCTTCACCGAGTCATTCGGCCTAGAAAGCTTGTATCCAGGTGTTACTTTACAAATGAGTCAAGTTGCCCGCCACCATCCCATCCGCCCGGAGCGATTTTGCCCATGCGAAATATGAATCTGCCTCATCAGACCCGACGCCAATTCCTCCAAACAACGACCGTCGCGACAGGCCTGGCCGCTTGCGGAGGCGTTGTCCGTGCCGCTGACCGATACCACAATTTGCGTTCCACTGATTTGCTGGGAAAGGTCGAGATTCTCGCCGAAATCAAGGACGACGAAGTATTCACCGAGGGGCCCGCAGTTGACCGTGCAGGAAATCTGCTCTTCACGAACGTCCCCGTCAGCAAGATTCTGAAATGGGACCCGGCCGGAAAACAACTCACGACGTATCAAACAGGCAGCAATGAAACCAACGGACTCGCCTTCGATCCGCAGGGGAGGCTGATCGCCTGCGAGGGTGGCTCGCGGCGGGTCACACGTACCGATCCAACGACCAGACGGCGTGACGTGTTGGTGGACGGATTCGCCGGAAAACCGCTGGCTAAGCCCAACGACGTCTGCTTGGACCGAGCCGGGCGGATCTACTTTACCTCGCGATCGGCGGTCGACGACCCGGCCGGCGAGAATCCCAAAGGCGTCTATCGAATTGACCCTGATGGCGGTGTCCATCGGCTGCTCGCATGGCCCGACGTACACATGCCCAACGGAATTGTCACCTCACCGGACGACAAAACGTTGTATTTGATCGAAGCCCATCCGGATGCGGGTCGCCATCGTGACATTCGGGCCTTCGATCTTGCCGAAGACGGTACTATTTCGAGCGGCCGGATACTGATCAACTTCTATCCAGGCCGCAGCGGCGATGGCATGTGCATCGACGCCGAAGGCAATTTGTGTGTGGCAGCCGGTCTGCACGACACACGCAAGACGAGCGAGACGCTGGACACCAAACCGGGAATCCACGTTGTTTCGCCTCAGGGAAAACTGCTGGCATTCCGCGAAACGCCTGTCGACACGATCACCAATTGTACGTTCGGCGGAGACGATCTGCGGACATTGTACGTAACGTGCGGAAAACTGTTGGTGAGCATGAGAACTGCAATTCCAGGCAAACCAAGCTATCGCCCCAATGCCTGAACTTTTGACCCTAAAGCGGCCTCAGACAAGGGGTTTCGCAAACGGGCCTCGACGAATCCACTTCCGTTTTGTTAAACTCGGCGGCTTGTACCGATTTCAAAACTGCGGCGGTGGGAGTGGTCTGGATGCGAAAGAAGTTTGTTGCCGGCAACTGGAAAATGAACCTGACGCGAGCCGAGTCGGTTGCGTTGGCCAGTGGCGTGGTCAAACAGTTGGGCGATACCACGGACGTCGACGTCGCAGTTTGCCCCGCCAGCGTCTACCTGGATGCCGTAAGCCAGGCTCTTTCCGGGTCCAACGTTGCCTTGGGTGCCCAGAACATGTACCACGAATCGGGTGGTGCGTTTACCGGCGAAATCAGTGCTGGCATGTTGCAAGACGTGAGCTGCAAGTACGTTATCTTGGGCCACAGCGAACGACGCCACGTCCTGGGTGAGACCGACAATGCGGTCAACCGTAAAGTGCTCGCGGCCTTGGCATCCGGCCTGCTGCCCATCGTTTGTGTGGGCGAAACGCTGGACCAACGAGAAGCGGGGCAAACTCAGTCCGTTGTGAAGGCACAGGTGGAAGGCTCGCTGGCCGGCTTGTCCGCCGAGCAGATGCAGCAAATCGTGATTGCCTACGAACCCGTCTGGGCCATCGGGACTGGCAAAGTGGCGACCCCAGCTCAGGCCGAGGAAGTCCATGCCGATCTTCGCAGTTTGCTGAAAACCCGTTACAATTCCGATGTTGCTGACCAATTGCGAATTCAATACGGCGGCAGCGTCAAGCCAGGCAACGCAGCCGAGTTGCTCGGTCAGCCAAATATTGATGGTGCCTTGGTCGGGGGTGCCTCGCTGAAAGTCGAAGATTTCATCGGTATCATTTCGGGTGCGAGGAATTGACCTGCCACTGGCGGCGGAAACGCCGGAGATGAAGAGATTAGACACAGGCCGACGATAGACTTCGATCAACGGCTCCCGCATAAGGAAGTTAGGAAATGCAATATCTGTTAGGGAGTATGATGTTCCTGACGGCACTGTTCTTGATCTTGCTGGTACTGATCCAGCGGGGCCGTGGCGGTGGATTGGCAGGTGCGTTCGGTGGGGCTGGCGGCCAGAGTGCCTTCGGCACCAAAGCTGGCGATATGTTCACCAGGATCACCATTGGCACGGCCGCTGTCTGGATCGTGATTGCCGCGTTATCGGTACAACTGCTTAACTCGCCCAAGTTGAGCGTTTTGGGCGACGGCAATTCGTCGACCAGCTTGGACAGGGGAGCGGACGACACTGCAACGGATGGCCTGGGAACGGATGGCCTGGGAACAGATGGCCTGGGAACGGGTGGCCTGGGAACGGAGAGCAGCGGGACAGGAACGGATCCAGGCGCGGTGCCGAGCACCGAACCAGATGCAACAACGTCAGAGCAGCCAGACGGTGGTGCGGCGGCTACGTCATCTGACGTACCGGCAGCCGATGATCCCACGACCACTCCGCCTTCTACGGTTCCCGTACCGGGCCAGTAAGCCTCGACTTGTAATTCTGTATCATCGTGTCAGGCCTGACACCTGCTGCGAAAAAAGGAGCGTTCTCACTTGCTGCTCAGCATGACAGGGCACGGAGCGGCACAGCGACAGGCCGACGGGATTTCGGTCGCCGCCGATGTGCGGACGGTCAACAGTCGCTTCTTTAAGCTCTCCACGCGATCCAACGAAGCCTATGGTGGATTGGATTCTCGCGTTGATGAAACGGTTCGGTCTGTGATTCGGCGTGGTACCGTCCAGGTCGATCTACGGATCGAACGCGAATCGGAAGCCAATGTCCTGCTCAACGAAAGCGTTCTGGCAAGCTATTGCCAACAGCTTCAGAGTTTTCGCAACACGCTCGACGGGGTAGCGCCACTACAGGTCGAATTGCTTCTTGCCTTGCCAGGCGTGATCAACGACTCCCGCGCTGTGCAGCAAGATGTCGACGCCGTCTGGCCTGTCGTCAAGCAGACCCTGACAGAGGCGCTGGAAGGCCTCTCCAAGATGCGTGCCACCGAAGGCCAGGCGATGGCCGCCGACTTGGAGGTGAATTGTCGAGATATCAAGAGTCATCTGGAACAGATCGAAGCACGCGCGCCGCTGGTCGTCGATTCGTATCGCGAACGTCTGACCGACCGAATCAACAAGATGCTTGCCGAACATGATGTGCAGATCGAACCGGCAGACGTCATTCGCGAGGTAGGCATCTATGCCGAGCGGAGTGACATCGCCGAGGAGACCGTTCGTCTACACAGTCACCTGGTACAGTTTCGCAAGATCATGACGACGGATGAAAGCCTGGGAAAGAAGCTGGAGTTTGTCACGCAGGAGATGTTTCGCGAAACAAACACCATCGGCTCGAAAGCCAACGACGCGGAGATTACCGCCAACGTCATCGATATCAAAGCCGCCATTGAGCGCATCCGCGAGATGATTCAGAACATCGAGTAGACTGCCGTGAACGGATCTGCCCCTGGAAAACTAGTCATCATTTCTGGACCTTCGGGGGCAGGCAAATCCACGGTTGTGGGGCGACTGCTCGCCGAATGCGACTTACCGCTGCAATTGAGCGTTTCCGCGACCACTCGCCAACCGCGACCAGGCGAGGTCGATGGAAAAGACTATCACTTTCTTGCTCGAGACCAGTTTTTGGCCCGGCGGGACAATCAGGAATTTCTGGAATGGCAGGAAGTCTTTGACTGCGGCGACTATTATGGCACGCTCCGCCGCACGGTGACCGCTGGTGTAAACGCCGGAAAATGGGTAGTTTTAGAGATTGACGTCGAAGGCGCTATGACGGTGATCGAATCACATCAGGACGCAATCACCATCTTTTTGCATCCGGGAAGCATGGCGGAACTGGAACGTCGCCTCCGCGAGCGCGATACCGACAGCGACGATTCGATCGCTCGGCGAATGGAAGTGGCTCGTCATGAAATGACATTCAAGGAGCGTTACAAGTTCGATGTGCAGAACAACACCGTGGATCAGGCGGTCGCCGATGTGTGTTCGATATTGAAGGCCCAACTATCTGCGACAACCATGGAATCACCACGCAAGTCAACGCAATAAACATGAGAAAAACACAATCGATCCCCGCACGGAGAAATTCACTCGATGCATGAAATCTTGAAAGAAGAAGAAATCGTCAACAAAGTTGGTGGTCGTTTCAAACTTTCCACGTTGATCCAGAAACGCTTGGTCCAATTGAACGCGGGCAGCCGGCCGTTGATTGAATCGCCATCGGATGACAAAATGGGAATCGTGCTGCAGGAAGTCTTGCAGGACAAGATATTCTTGGATACCTCGAACGAAGTCAAGATTACCGGCGACCTGCACGAAGGCGGTGGTGGACCTGAGATCGATCCTTTGAACATCTGACCGACCGCCGGCTAATCAGAAGAACCTGATACGAGTTTTCTAGAGTGGCCGCAATCCATGAGTGACCGTGAAGTCCTGATCGGTGTCACAGGCGGAATCGCCGCCTACAAGACCGCGGCTTTGGTGAGCCAACTCGTACAGTCGGGGATTGGCGTAACCGTTGCCATGACATCGGCGGCAGAGCAGTTTGTGGGACGGGCCACGTTTGCCGCTTTGACGGGTCGTCCCGTTGCGGTATCCGTGTTCGATTCGAATGCTTTTCCGTTGGGCGCGCATATTTCACTGGCCGAGCGCGCACATTTGTATTGTGTCGCACCCGCCACCGCAGACTTTCTCTCCAAGGCTGCGCAAGGTGCCGCTGACGACCTGGTATCCACGCTCTATCTGTCGGTCACATCGCCGGTGCTGCTGGCTCCCGCGATGAACTGCCAGATGTGGGAAGCCGTCGCGGTCCAGCGCAATGTCGCGCAACTTGCAGAAGACGGAGTCCATCTGGTTGGACCAGACGAAGGCTGGCTAAGCTGTCGCAAACAGGGCTTCGGCCGGATGGCGGCGCCCGAGGCGATCTTTACGGCGATCCAGCGATTGCTGAATTGAGCTCCTCACCAGTTCATTGGTTCGGAAACGACCGCCCCACACAAACGGTCAAGCCATGACACGGATCCTCATCACTTCAGGCCCCACGCGCCAATACTTGGACCCGGTGCGATACTTGACCAATGCCTCTAGCGGTCGGATGGGCCGAGCACTGGCGGAAGCGGCACTCGATGCGGGCCACGAAGTCGTTATCGTCAGCGGACCGGTGCAAGTTGACTACCCGTCACGTGCCGAGGTAGTCCCGGTGATCACCACTGACGACATGTTGACCGCCTGCCAACGCATCTTTCCTCAGTGCGACGGACTGATTGGCGCGGCCGCCCCGTGTGACTATCAACCGCGGCGAGTTGAAATGCAAAAGATCGCCAAGACAGGCGACCCGCTGGTGCTACACCTGGTGGAAACCGCCGATGTCGTGGCCACGATGGGAGCCAACCGACGACCGCACCAATGGCTGGTCGGGTTTGCCTTGGAAACCGAAGATCAACGTTTTCGCGCACTCGCTAAACTCGAACGCAAGAGCTGCGACTTGATGGTCCTGAACGGCCCCGAAGCGATGGATGCTGTGGAGAATTCCGTCGAGCTGATTGATCCCGAAGGTAACTTGCTCCAGTCCATCCAGGGCAGTAAAGAACACGTCGCACGAGGGATCTTGGAACTGGTCGGCCGCAAGCTCGTCCGCTGACTATGGCTTTACAGACATGCAACTTCCGCTCGGCTCACAATGGCTCCATCGAAGTTGACCAAAACTGCTAGTTGCCTTATAGTTATGCCCTTATCTGGCAGCCCACCGAATCCGATTCCATCGAGGTGCGAGCGCGTGCCTGGCATCTAAAGTCCGGTGACACCCGCCTGCTGGTCGTCGATTCAAAATCCTGGAAATGAAACCATGAGCATTGGAGAAGGGACGGGAGTCGACTTTTCCATCATGCGCGGGCGTGACTATCCAACGATCCGGCAATTCACCGTTTTTCTGGAGAACCGGGTCGGGCAATTACTGGAAGTGGTCCGCCGTTTTGAAGGCAGCAAGGTGCGCATTGTCGCCCTCTCGATCAACGACGCCACCGAATGCGCGTTTGTTCGGTTGCTGGTCAGCCACCCCGAACAGGGCCGCGAAATCCTGGAACGCGCTGGACTGGCGATGATTGAAACGGATCTGGTCGGCATCGAACTGCCCAACCACCCTCAGCCCCTGCTGCAAATCTGTACTGCTTTGCTCCAGGCGGAAATCAACATTGTGCAGGCCTACCCGCTCATCGTCCGCCCCCACGGCCGCCCAGCAGTCGCCCTGATGGTCGACAATCTGGACATGGCTCAAGAGACATTGAAGGCAAAGAACTTCAAGTTGATTACAGAAAACGACCTTAGCCTCGAGGACGACGACTAGCCCAAAATGCCGCTCAATGAGGTGGCGTAAGGATCGTTCGAGGAATTACTGTCCGATAGTCGCCTTTCGCTCCGCGAGAGGAACGTGCTTTCGCGGAGCGAAA
>JASLPZ010000339.1:0-7633 GCA_030744725.1 Pirellulaceae bacterium | reverse complement strand
CTGGTTGTCGAGTCGAGGAAGACCACGGCAGGCCTGACAGTCGACGAGACTGCCGATCCACCTCGCGTCACAAACCGCTTTGGCACGGTCGTTGACCATCTAATCGTGCGGGTTTCCAACGGCGAACTGTTCGAAGCACAACGGATTGATTCGGGTGCGACGGCCAGCATGTCGCCCATCTCTGGCAAGGACGCGACCAAACAATGGAACAAACTGTCGGCTGCCAATCGACCGACCTATCCCGCCGGCTTTGACCCCTATCAGTTAGAGAATGCGGCGGATTTCTTCATGTCCTCCTATGACCATTCACAGCACGTTGATCCAGGTCTGCCGAAGCCGTCATTTAAGGCCAGCATCTTCGAACGTCGGTTGCGTGCATTGATGGCGGTTCGTTTTGCGGGACTGAAGCCGCGTTCTTATCTGGCATCTGTGGCGGAGCCCGTCGAGGTATCTGTTGGCGTCGAGGGAGCTCGCAACGAGGCAGGCTACCACCTTGTGACCGGGAGGTGGTAACGACGATGCATGACGACCGTCCTGTGATCACGCTTCAACGCCTCCATCGTTTCTTCGACACCACGCGCGCCGTGGACGATGTGTCATTTGATGTGATGCGTGGCGAGGTCTTTGGGTACATTGGGCCCAACGGAGCCGGCAAGACGACGAGTATGCGGATTCTGGCGACCTTGGATCTGCCAACCTACGGAGACGCATTGGTCGACGGGTTTTCTGTCATCAATGACCCGGATCGAGTGCGGCGGCGGTTGGGATTCATGCCGGATTCGTTTGGCACTTACCCCAATGTCAACTGTCGTGAGTACTTGGATTTTTTTGCCCGCGCATACGGGCTCAGGGGCCGCCAGCGGACTGATGCGCTGAAACACGTGATGGGCTTCACCAAGTTGGATGGACTGGCTGATAAGCCGATTCGCGGCTTGTCCAAGGGCATGAAGCAACGTCTCTGCCTGGGCCGATCGATGGTGCACGATCCCAGTGTCTTGATTTTGGACGAGCCCGCTGCGGGGCTCGACCCGCGTGCTCGTATCGAATTGCGGCAGATGATTCGCGAATTGGCGGACGGCGGTAAGACCATTCTAGTAAGCTCTCACATTCTGACCGAGTTGGCTGAGATGTGCGACCGCGTCGGGATTATCGAGCAGGGGCAGCTCGTGGCGGTTGGCGCCGTCGAAGAGATTCAAAAAGGACACGTGACGCATAGCGAAGTCGAAGTGCGCGTGCTGGAAGACATGTCCACCATGCAGCAGTGGTTGAAGGCCCGTACTGACATCGAAAACATCGTTGTCGACGGCAAGCTCGTACGATTTTCCCACGTCGGCGACCGCCCCGAGCAGGCAGAGTTATTGCGCGAGATGATTGTCGCCGGTTTTCCAGTGGCCGCCTTTGGTTCGCACGTCAAGTCGCTCGAAGATGTCTTCATGCATGTCACCCAAGGATTCGTGCAATGACGTCCATGGACTCTACGCCAAACATCAACGATGTCGGAGCGAATCCCTTCGAGACCGATCTGCAACTCTCGTCAGGCGTGCGTCGCTTCGACGCGTTTGTCGATCGTTTGAGCGAACAGTTGAATCCAATTCTTGTCAAAGAGGCACGGCAAGCGCTGAAGAGCCGCCAGTTTATTGTCACGTTCGCCCTCTTACTCTCGTGTGGTTGGGCTTGGTCGCTGCTGGGGATCGCTTTGGCATCGCCGGGTATTTACCACGCACCAGGTGGTACCTTCATGTTGCTGGGATACTATTTTGTCCTGGCCGCGCCAGTCTTGATCGTCGTGCCATTCTCTGCCTTTCGGTCTCTGGCTTCCGAGCGTGAAGACGGGACCTTTGAACTGCTCTCGATTACGTCGCTAGGATCGCGGCAAATTGTAACTGGCAAGCTGGGCAGCGCCATGCTGCAAATGGTCGTCTATTATTCCGCGCTGGCCCCGTGCATTGCATTTACCTATCTGCTCCGCGGCATCGATATCTTCACCATTGGGTTCGTTTTGTTCTACACGTTTGTCATTTCCATTCTGCTTTCGACTGTGGGTTTGGTGGTGGCGACGATAACACGCGCGAGACACTGGCAGATTGTCCTGTCAGTCTTGCTGTTAATTGGGCTGTTGGCCGCAACGGTGTTTTGGAGCATCGCTGCGGTGAGTATCATCAGTGCCGGCAACGCCATGCCATACCAAACGCTCGATTTTTGGACTTCCAACCTGGCGGTGATCAGTTTTTGCATTTCCTTCGCCGTGATGTTCGTGTTGGTATCGGCAGCCTTGATCAGCTTCGCAAGTGACAACCGATCGACGAAACTTCGCATCGTAATGATGGTGCAGCAGGTTCTCTGGATTGGTTGGATGACCTATTCCTGGTTACGCTTTGAAACGGATGAAATCCTGATCGTGTTTATGACATTTCCAGCACTCTATTGGTATGTGGTTGGCGCTTTGATGGCGGGTGAAAACGCGTTGTTGTCACCACGTGTCAAACGCTCGCTACCGCAGAGTTTTCTGGGTCGTATGACGCTGACTTGGTTTAACCCTGGATCGGGAACCGGCTACTGCTTTGCGGTGACGAATATGGGCGCTATGTGCATCGTGGTGGCCATTATCGGTTTAGGGTCACAGATGACCGCGTTCGCTGGAGCGCCGCGCGATTCAGACTGGGCATTATATGGTCTCATGGCAACCTGCTACGTTGTCACGTATTTGGGGATCGGGCGGCTGATCATCTTGGCAATTCGGCAATTCGCCTACGTGGGGATGCTCGTCCCATTCCTGATTGGCGTCTTTGTCGCTTTGCTTGGCTGTGCGCTTCCCGCATTTCTGCAGGCTTGGTGGTTTGGATATAGCGAACTCGAATATACGGCCTTTCAAGCGTCCAACTGGATGTGGACGATGGCGGCGGCGGCTGATGGCGAGCTGTGGGGAACACCTGCCGCGCCGATCGCAGTGTGCGGCAGTGCGGTCTTGGTATTTGGGCTGAATTTGTTCTTCACCATGTACGAAGTCGAACATGTCAGGCAAGAAACTCCACAACGTGTGCGCGATGATGAAAGCGAGTTGGTCGCTGAGGCAGCGGTGGCGGTCACGCGTGGTGGGTGAATGCCCCCCCAGCGCACTGCGAACCTGCCGTGCCCTTTTTCCCCGAGTTTTCTTTTTTGGTCAGTGATCCATGCTCCGTTTGGTCTCTAATCTACCGTGTGACGCCCCGGTTAAGGGGGGGGTTCTTTTGCGCGTTCGTGCGAGATCGTCATTTATTGGAATTGCCCAGACGGTTAGACTACTGGAATATTTGGTAGCGCGTTGTCTTCCCAATTGAACTCCAGCAGACTCCAAGGCATCCGACATGGCTAGCGTTCTCGTCGTCGACGATTCACCACTTGATCTACGCTTGGCGTCTCGGATCTTGGAAGAGATTGGATTTAAGGTGCGAACGGCTGCGGACGGTGAAGCCGCACTTGAACAACTCGCTGACGCACCGTCAGATGTCGTGTTGACGGACGTTCAAATGCCGACGATGAATGGCTTGCAGTTGGTAGAAGCCATGGGGCATCGGCATCCGATGATTCCCATTATCATGATGACCGGTTGTGGAAGCGAAGAGACCGCGGTCGAAGCACTTCGAAGCGGTGCTGCCAGCTATGTCCCCAAGTCGAACTTGGCACGCGACTTGGTAGGGACGGTCAAGAGTGTCCTTTCAATTACGCGTGCTAGACGGCAGAACCGCACGATCCTGGATTCCATGACGCAGCTGAAGGCCGAATACGTTTTGAATAACACGGTCGACGGGCTCGATTCCCTGATCGGTCACTTGAAGGAACAGCTGCGCCAGATGCGATTGTTTGGTGAAGGAGACATCATTCGCGTCGGGACGGCACTTTACGAGTCATTGATCAATTCGATTGAACATGGGAATCTCGAGATGCCCGTGTCCGAGCGGGAGAAGCAGGATTCCTATTACCGCCGGGTTCTTGAGGAGCGAAACAGATGCGCGCCGTTTCGAAGCCGACATGTGCGATTGACCACACTTTTGACGCGCAGCTTTGTGAAATTCGTTGTTCAGGACGAGGGACCTGGGTTTGATCCGTCCACCTTGCCAGATCCTACTTTACCGAGCAACGTCGGACAGACAAATGGTCGTGGCCTGTTCCTGATCCGGACCTTCATGGACGAAGTCACCTTCAATGAAACCGGCAATGTCGTCACGATGATCAAACATCGAGTCAGCCGGTGATGGTTCGTTCCGGAAACCTGGCATGAACTCGTCGTGTTTGCTCGCGTAGTTTGTCTCTGACGGCACCATGGCCTGACATCGACGTGGCAGGCGAATGTTCGCGCGTCGGGCGGGCGAAAGTGACGTTTCGAATCTACGAGTGCCATTCATGAGAATTGACTGTATCGAACTGTATCATGTCGCGATGCCTTTGATCTATCCGTGGCGCACCGCCTACGGCGAAGATGTCGCAGTGCATTCCGTACTCTGCCGTTTATCCAGCGGCTCAGCGTCCGGCTGGGGGGAAAGTTCACCTTTGGCGGCTCCATGCTACAGCCCGGAATGGGCAGGCGGCGTATTTGCGACCGTGCGTGATTGGCTAGGTCCCGCCATCGTCGCCCGTAATGTGAACTCGGGCGACGAACTCCAACAACTGCTTGGCGTCTATAAGGGCAATCCATTTGCGAAAGCGGTTTTGGATACGGCCTGGTGGGGGCTGTCACAACAAATCACGGGACAACCACTACACGAGGCTTGGGGTGCAAGGCGCGACGAAGTTCCTGTCGGTGCCGACTTCGGGATCATGGATACGATCGACGAGTTGCTGACCAGTATCGGCGAGGCAGTGGATGCAGGTTTTGCCCGTGTCAAGCTCAAGTTCCGACCCGGCTGGGATGTCGAAATGGTTCGCGCGGTGCGCCGCCAACATCCCACATTCCCACTTCATGTCGATTGCAACAGCGGCTACACCTTGGACGACTTGCCAATGTTCCAAGCTCTCGACGAATTCGAGCTGGCCATGATTGAACAGCCGTTGGCCCATGACGATCTGGTGGATCACGCCACGTTGCAGCGTCAGATCAAGACACCCGTGTGCCTGGATGAGAGCATCACCAGTCCTCGACGTGCGGCCCAGGCGATCGCCCTGGCGAGTGGTCAGTTCCTTAACGTCAAACCCGGGCGAGTTGGCGGGCTGACCAATGCTGTAAAGATTCACGATCTGGCGCGCGGTGCGGGCGTTCCATGCTGGGTCGGTGGGATGCTTGAAAGCAGTACGGGCGCATCGCATTGCGCCGCCCTGGCCATGTTGAATAATTTCACCTATCCAGCCGACATCTTCCCCAGCAGCCGCTTTTATCATGAAGACCTATCCGACCCGCCGTTGGAGTTGCTGTTCACTGCGGGAAAGCCACCGAGCATCCTGGCCCCGCACGACATCCCAGCGCCCGTACCAAAACGACTTAAGAAACTGACCGTGCAACAAGCGACCATACGAAGCTAAATAAGTTTGTTGGACGAGCGGAAGAACCTGGCTTACTAGTCGAAGGATGGGCACTCTTGGTCGTCAATCCTTCTGCGACGGACAAAAGTGCCCGTCCTACAGGTAGGTTTCCATCTGCCCATCGCCTTGGAAGCGAACTGGTCTCCGCCATCGATCTCTGCGTTGCAGCTTAGTTCGGCAATTGTAGAATCGTCTCACCCAGTCGCCGCACTTCGGCTTCCGGCATCTCAGGATAGACAGGGATGAACATGGTCGAACTGACCATCTCGCGCGCTGTGGTCGGTGTCAAGTCCAAGCGGTTGTCGGGGGGATCGACCGCTTGAAGCGCGCTGCCCGTCGTTGCATCAAAGCCGGCGTCTCGCAGATGCGCGATGCCATGGGTACCGTGGGGAATGCAAATTGGGAAGACCCAGAACGAATGGTGTGGCGCATCGGCACCTGGGCAGGTAAAGCGATCTCGCACCAGGTTCGCCAGCAGACGGCCTTTCTGAGCACGCCGTGCGAGCAACGTTGGCGAGCACGACCGCAGTCGCCTCGCCATTAACCGCAGCAACGGAACGGACGGTTGTTGGCGGAGACCGGCAAAGAGGTCGTCGCCTGGAATGTTCCGCACTGCACCGTTGATCACGCGATCATAATCTTGACCCAACAGCCGGCAGACTCTGACGAGAATGCCAAAAACCAACCACTTTGAGATCACCTTGATGGTCGCATACTTGGCCACGCGAAGAAGGAATGCGACGCGCGATTGCTGCGGATATTCGGCCTGTCGCTGCCGCATCCGGCCCAATACTGCCCGGTCGCGCACAACCAGGATTCTACCCCCTAGCGAGGTTGCCGTCTTGATCGGCCCCATACTGAACAGCACGACATTCGTAGCGGAATGTCCCAAATATCGATCGCCTTCAAACGTCTGCGCGCAGTCCTCCCAGATTTGCACGTCGTGCTGTCGTGCCCAATCGACAACGGGCTGAAGATCAAGACGGCCACCATACAGGTGAGCGATGAGGACGGCGCGAGTCTGTGGTGTTCGGGCGGCTTCGAGCAGATCGAGGCGCGGGGACATATCCGCAGGGTTGACGTCAACGGGCACGGGAACGAGACCATGCTTACGTATGACACGAACCATATCGTCGATGGTCACGGCACTGATCAAGAGTTCACTTCCGTGTGGGAACGCCTGGGCACCAAGCAACAAGTCGAAACCGCTCCTTTCAGTCAGGCAGGCGATCGCGTCGCCGTCCATCGAAAAAGCAAGTTCAGTGGCGGTTTGTACGGCGTCGCGCGAACGCCAAGAGAAAACGTAGACGGCCCCGCGAAACAGGTCGCCCCAGGAGATGTCAATTCGCTTTCGCGCCCACATGCTGGCTCATTCCATCGCGGAGGGAAATTGGTGGTAACGAATCAGAATCGTTGGGTGCCGTTTGAGCGAGGTACAAAGCGGGACGCAACGTGAATAACGAATTCCTTCCGTGAGATTGACGCCCGTTGCGAAACGTCAAGAGTGGCTCCATGCTGCGACTGGGCCTTGTTGGGTGACTACGCGGTCAAGCGGTCGCGTGCTTCAGTAATTGTCTGGTCAAACAGCTCGTCCAGCGTTTGGTTCACACCGCGACAACCGTCAATCACACTGACAGCCCAGTCTAGATATTGGACTTTGCGATCTGCATCCCAGTTGGCCGGGGAAGCTACATCGATGTCGCGGACGTTGCATATTTTGTCGGCGATCTTGAGCTGTTTTGCACGATCGGACTTATGAGGCGCGTTTTCAATCTGAAGTTGCTTGCGACGTTGTTTTGGTAGCGTCTTATCGTCAGTAACCTCGTTAACCAGATCGCTCACCTCGCTATCGAATAGTTCTACAATCTCATCATTTGATGTCGCCGTATCCTCGACTGTGTCATGCAACAACGCAGCGGTTAACAGGTCAACATCGGTTACACCACCATCGATTGCCAGAACTGTCGCAACCGCGAGTGGATGATTAACGTACGGAGAGGCATCGGCGTTCTTGCGCCGCTGATCTCGGTGCTTGTCGGCGGCAAACGTTGCTGCAAGCAACAGATGCGATAGTTCATTTGACACTGGGTTACCGATCCTCTTGCTCGTCCAACGGGAAGTTTAGCCAATGCCGCCCCTC
>JASLPZ010000338.1:0-7637 GCA_030744725.1 Pirellulaceae bacterium | reverse complement strand
GAACGGTCACTCGCCACCGGACAAGTGGCAGGCATCAAACGATCGAAAATGGCTGGTTTAAAATGATCGGTCCCAGCTAACCGCGTACGCCTATCTGTTTCGGCAACGGGCTCACGACTTCGAGGCGGGCTTAGAGATCCGAAGCCTCATCAAGACGAAGGTTCCCAAGATTGAGTATCACCGATTCGCACGCAGAACGAATGCCCACCTTCGACGGTTCTTTCAGATCATCCGTGCGTATCTTGACGACTTGGATGGTGGCGGCTTTGTTTATCGTCCCGGATTCGTTTGCACGATGTGCGACTTCCGTGATGGGCCATGTGTCGAAGCGTTGGCATAACAGCGAATTGCCGGATCAATGATTTCATCCCGCTCACGTTCTACTGGCGACGATGCCGTGGAACAGGAGCGGGGTGACTCAGGCTGAGCATTTGGCAGACCACGGGGGCAATTCTTTTAGCTATCAGCAGGTGAAGCACAGCGTCGCGCGCGGCAATCGCATCGCAACGAGAACGACACGGGGCGACGGTGGGCGTGGAAGTGGAATGGTAAACTTGTCGAACCTGACGATGCAGTACCTGACATGATCGGCCGCCGGACGTCATCGTGAAGAGCGTCAAGATGCCTGGATTCGTCGCCTCCGAGTTGGGCGAACTCCACATTGGATCAGTCGCTGATAGTCGTTGTTCGCTCCGCGAACCAAACGTATTGATCGCGGAGCGAAAGACGACAATAAAAGATCGAACACTACTTAGCTCAGTGGCAACTCGAAGCCCATCCGACGCTCGCGACTGATCAGACGATTTGCCTCGTCGTCACCCTCGAATTGCTCATCTTGCGGGTTCCACCGCAAGTGTCGTCCGAGTTCCCTGACGATATTTCCCAGATGGCATACCGTGGCAGTCCGGTGGCCAACTTTGATCGGTGCGTTCAACGTGCCTCGCGTCTGAATCGCATCGATCCAATTCGCCAGATGCGGCCGAGCGACATGTCCGTCACCTTTCCAGCGCGCTTGCTCCAGCGGATCGATTGGAGGGGCAAGGCCCGCCGGCTCGGTTCGATACTTGTTCCGACTCATGTAGAGCTTGCCTCGCTGGCCGTGGAAAATTGTCTCCCTGACAGTCGGATCAAAGTGAATGACCGTGCCATTGGCATAACGCATCGAGACGGGACAGAACCGCATTCGATCTGCCTGCTGATCGCCGAGCGTTCCCAGCGGTGGAGTCTTTTCGTGCCACCGGTCATCGATCTCTCGATCGAACACCTCGAGAGCCTCGGTATCCGTCCAGACTTCGACGGGGCCAGTATGGTCCATTCCTAGAGCATACTGAACCATATCGATACTGTGCGCACCCCAGTTTGTCATCAAGTGCCCCGAATAATTCCGGAAGAGATCCCAGCCGCGCCAAGTCAGATGTCCAACTTTGAACGCATCTTTTATCCACAGTTTCCTGTTGTGCGGGCGAAGTTCCGTCGGTCCACAGAATAGATTCCAGGCAAGCGTCTTGGGAACCGCCTCGGTCGGAAAGCGACCATCGTAAGACATCGGTCCGGGAAAGTTCTTCAGTTGCACAAGCGAGATCTTGCCGAGCCCACCATCGCGAACAAACTCACAACCGATGCGATTGATCTGCATCGTCCGCTGCTGGCTGCCAACTTGTACGACGCGATTGTACTTCTTCGCCGCGTTGACCATCGCTCGCCCTTCGGCAATCGTCACCGAGAGCGGTTTCTCACAATAGACGTCCAGTCCAGCCTGACAAGCAAGGATCATCGCTTGTGCGTGGTGATGATCGGGTGCCGCGATCACGACGGCATCAAGCTTCTCATTATCGAGCATTTTCCGATAGTCTTGATAGATTGAACACGCCTTTGCATCCCGTGCTGAGAACTTGGCAAGCGGTTCCGTCATCATTCCCTCAGGATGGCGGGTGTTTTCAACTTGCGCGAGCGAACAATCGCAAAGCGACACGACGCGAGCCACCTCTGGCATGTTCGCTATCAAGTACTTTCCTCGAACACCTGTTCCGATCAGGCCCACCCGGAGTTGCTCGTTCGCACCAAAAACAGGCGAGTTGGCTAACGACGCCGTTGCGCAGAGCGCCGCACCCGACTTGAGGATCGTGCGGCGGCTGAATGAGCGAGTGACGGAGTGACGGCGCGAGGGGGTGACAGGATTAGAGTTCATGATAGTCCCAGCACATCGCGAGCATAATCAAGGCTCATCCGCACATTCGCGTCTTCGCGGGCAAGCTGCTGCTCAGCCGACATACGACTGATGTATTGCAAATTGTCTGTCGTGCCGGCGCGAACTGTGTTCAAGGTCCTAACCAGATCAGTTGCCGGTACGTCAGGGAGCGTCCTCCAGTACGTGTCGTTGAAGACCGGGACCTTGAGAGGATCGCGGGTGATGAGTTCGAGGCTGAAATGAACTTGTGGTTTCTCAGTTCTTAGGATCTCGACGATCTTCTTCAGGTCGACAAAGCCCTGTCCGAGTGGGATATCACCCAGCAAGAACCCGTCGTCGTACATCTGGACTGACTGATCCTTGAGATGGACGGAGTGAGCCCACGGCGCAAGGGCCTTGGCCGTTTCGACAGGATCTTCGAGCAAGGCAAAGCTGTTCCCAGTGTCGACGCAGGCTCCGACGAACTCGCTACTAATGTGTTCGAACAGTGCGACGCGCTGGCCATTGCGATGATCTTTGTGGTTTTCGACGGCAAGTGGAACGCGGTGTCGTTCGACAATCGGCGCGGCAAGTTCTAATGTCTTGCGGCCACGTGCATCAAACTCGCGAAACATCTCAAGCGACTCAAAGTACTCGTAGCGACGTCCGGGGATGATCATCGTGCGAACGGCTTTGGCACCGACAGCCGCTGCGGTCATGATCTCCGCATCGAACCGCTCAAGATCCAACTTGTCTTTTGGAACCGAAACGATCGCTTCGATATACTGCTTGTTCGCCTCCGCTCGTTTTCGGAGATCAAGCGAATCGCTGTCATTGATCACGCCAAGCCGGATCTGCATTCCGCCTGCGCCGAGTGACTTGCAGTGCTCCAAAAACGTCATTGGCTCAGAAAGGTTGACCGGTGGTGTCGCCTTTGCCAAAGTCTTGCGACGGAACTGGCAGCAATAGATCACTAGGCCGAGCCCTGTCTTTGCGGGCTCTTCGCGCCCTTGGGCGAATGTTGTTCGGAGCAGCGAGGCGGACGTGCTCGCCGCGATCAGCCGTAACGCCTGCCGTCGGTTCATGAACTGCCTCGACTCCCTGTAAGGTTAATCGTCTGTCGGCGGAACGAAACGGTGTTTCCCCTGTCGAGACGCTGTCAGAGACTCGATCGTGTCTTGCGGTGCGCCGGGATCGCCCTGAGACTTCATCCAGCGTTCGAGTTCAGCTGCAAGCCGCGATGTGATCGGTTTGCTCGCCGCATCCATTGCCAGATTCGCCATCTCATACGGATCAGTTGCCGTGTGATAGAGCGCCTCCGAGGGACGTAACGAGTAGCGTTTCACCAATTCATAGATCTGCGGGTCGGTCTGCGAACTCCAAACCCACGTCGCCCAATAGGGATTGTTCAAAGCCCCGTCGCCTCGTGATCCCATGACGTGTTTCTCAATATAGATTTCGTTGGGACTCAAGTTACGGATATAGCGGTGAGTGCCATCGGTGACGGTGCGAATTGGATAGGCAGGTCCTTCCGGCAAGTTGTTGTGCATCCCGTAGGCGAACGCGCGATGCGTGTTGCGTTTGCCAATCAAGACTGACAGAAAGCTCGTGCCATCCAGTTCCTTCACGATAGAGTCCGATCCGCCGATGTCGAGCAATGTCGGCAAGACATCAGCATATTGAATCATCGCATCAGTCCGCATTCCGGCCGCAATTTTGCCAGGCCAACGAGCGACAACAGCAGTATGCAAACCGGTGTCCCAATTCGTCCACTTGCATCCGGGGAACTGAGCCCCTTGCTCGGAAGTGAATAACACGAGTGTTTCGCCTGACTTGCCGGTCTTATCGAGAGTCTCGAGGATTTCGCCAACTTGACCATCCATGTAAGTAATCTCAGCCAAATAACGGGAGAAGTCTTGGCGTGTCCGTACGGTGTCGGCAATGTTTGGCGGCAGCTTGATCTTCGCCGGAGGATACTGTGTCGGATCTCCCATAACCCACGGCACGTGCGGCTCGACCAGAGCGATCACAAGACAGAACGGATCGTCGGCTGACATGAACGCTCGCACGTTGGCAACGTCATGGGGTCGTGTAGGATTCCGAACGCAACTCGGATCAAACCCACCGACTTTCTCAAACGGGAACGCGGTTGCCGGCTTCACATGTATTTTGCCTGCGATCCCGACGTGATAGCCGAGCTTGCCAAGTCGTTGTGGCATACTGATCGTCGTCGAACGGCTTGCAGAGTGATTCCACGCACAGCCGTTTCGCATCGGGTACTGACCCGAGAAAAGCTCCGATCGACACGGCTGGCACATCGCGGAACTAAGGTAGGCGCGATCAAACGTTAGCCCTTGGCTCGCCAACCGGTCGATGTTCGGCGTTCGTGCGTTCTGCCCTCCGTACAACGGCAAGTCGTTGAACGTGCAATCATCGGCCATGATGATCAACACGTTCGGCTGCTCGGCGGCGGCGGAGTGACTGAGAAAGAGTGTTGCAAGGAGAATGCCAGTCGACCTGACGCGTGACGTGAAAGTCATTTCTGTAGCTCATTCGTTAAAGAGGGTCCGCAGATGTTTCGCCAAGTCCGAGATGGCTTGCCGCCCAACATCAAACACTCCGGAAAGCTGCACGAAGCCATGAATCATTCCCGCATACTGACGCATTGTCGTCGGGACACCCGCATCTTGCAAACGTTTCGCATACGATTCACCTTCGCTCAATAGCACATCGTATTCGGCAGTGATGAAGTGAGCAGGCGAAAGTGCTGCCAAATTCGTTGCGACGCTCGGTACGGCATACGGATTCGTGGCGTCTTCTTTGCCGGCTAAGTATTGTTCCCAAAACCACATCATCGTATTTCGTGACAAGCCAAACCCTTCGGCATGTACGACGTACGACTCCGTTTCAAAATTCGGTTCCACGACAGGATAGATTAAGACTTGCGATGAGATCGCGGGCGAGCCCACTTCCGCCGCCCGGATCGCCACGGCTGCGGCCAAGTTCCCGCCCGCACTGTCACCCGCCACGACCAAACGCGTTGGATCGATGTTGAGTTCATCAGCATGTTGCGACACATGAGATGTCGCGGCCCAGCAATCGTCGAACGCCCCAGGAAACTTTGCGTCCGGTGCGCGTCGATAGTCAACCGCGACGACAACACACTCTGTCTCACTGGCCAGCCGCCGGCACAGAGCATCGTGCGTATCAAGATCCCCAAGAACCCAACCACCACCGTGGTAGTAAACCACGACGGGCAAGTCATCTTCGTCGGACGGTCTGTAAACGCGAACCGGAACGTCCTCGGCAATCACACAATCTACTACTCGATGCAATTGTGGCCCTTCTCCGAAGGCCGCTCTGAAGCTCGCAAACAGTCTACGACTTTCGGCAGGCAGCATCGTCTCCCAGGCCGGACGGTTCTGGGCGGCAACGGCGTCGAGGTAATCTTTGACTTGAGGATGCAACGCGTTTCCCTTATCTCCTGATTATGTGTCTATTTCGTCACGAGCATACGATAGCCGAGCAACCGCAGCACGAACAGCATGGCCAACGTGGTTCCTGCGAGGCCGAGTTCATAGCAGAGAACAGATGGAACAACTTCGGCAATTTGTTGGCCGGGGAAGATCATGTTCGTGCATACGAGGATGACAAACGGGCCGGCGACGATTGCTCCGGCAAGAGTCAATGCCGAGCGAATCTGTGGTCGCTCGGCAAGTGTAATCCAAATGCAGGGCATGCAGAGCAGCGAGGATAGCCCGACATAGATAAGTAGAAACATGACGATCGAAACCAAATCTCGAGGCGGGATCCCCTCACGCGCTTCAGGCAGTGAGTTTCGGACAAGAACTAGAAGAACGCCGATCATCGCGGTCCAAAGCATCAAGTATCCAACACTGAATTGCCTTCCTTGCAGGGACCCGCCAAGGGTCGCGGTCTCGGGCGTTGCAATCCGACATCCCGTCGTTCGCCGAATAATCCACAGAGGCACTTGCATCACAACGAACAAGCCGAACCCTGCTCCGGAGATCATGAGTGCGGCCTCCAGGGGCATTCCCTGATTCGCCCGTCCCAAATCCGGCAACTGAAGGCCAATGCAGAAAGAACACGCCACCACCAGCAACAAAGCGACCGTCACAGGCAGGCGAAACTTAATCGCCTGCTGACTCAAACCGCACCATATCGCAAGCAGACAGACTTCGGCGACTAACGCGCCGGTCGTGACAAACGCACAGTACTGCAGCCAATCCATGTAGCCGGCACCCCAAAAGATACTCGGCCCAACCAGGTTGCACGCCACGGCCAGCGAGCACAAGCCGGTCATCACAATAAATCGGTGCGTGATTGTGAATCGTTCTGCCTCATCCACGAAGAACACTCTCTCTCGAAGATTTTGAAAGAGCTTGACAGTCTTGATGAACTCGCCAGCCACCCTGCGGCTGATGTTGCTGACATGTGGTCCGGGAAGTCGACAGTGCTTTGTCCAATGCGAACATACCACTGCTACAGTGGCGTGCTGTCCGCCGATGGGGCCAGTGCGAGCGCTTTGAGGGCATCGAGACTTGCCAGTACGTCGTCGCGCGAGACTTGCTGCCATCCTTCGCTCTTGTGAAACAACACTGCCAACTTGTAGGCGTCAAAAGCGGCTGTTAGGTCAGCTGGCAATTCTGCAAGATTGGCGAATGGCCGCACGAAGTCAATTGTCTCGCGTTCATCGTCCTCAGCATAGATCGTGGCACCGTTTTCTCGAGGTGTGCTGCCGGCTGAATTCGAGCGATCGTCGGCCGCGTCTTCGTCGCCGAAATCGGGACCTTCGGACCGTGGTCCACCCGCAGCCAGTTGCTGGACTTCCGAATAGGATCCCTCGACAGCCTCGCCCTGCGGCGATTGGTCCAGCGCTGGTTCAAAATCTTCATCCAGTTCGTTTTTGATCACATCCACTTCTTGTGGCTTGTCGGACTCGACGGCACCAAGCGTCTCCCAACGCTGATGTCGCATTTGAGACACGGACCAATCGTTCTGCACGGCACCTTCGAGCCACATCTCTGCATCGTCCCAGTCGAGCGCCGCTTGAAAATGACTCCAATACAGTCCGTCGTACTGTTCGTAGCTAGGGCCAAACCGCTGGTAGACGCGTCGCAGTCGACCGACGTGCTGACCGGTGACGCCGCCCACGAGAATAGCCCAGGCTTCGTCAGAATATTCCGTGGCTGATACGTCCTGGTCGATTAGCGTTTCGCGCCATTGCGTGATGATGCGACCTTTCTCCCAGTTGGTTGTGCTGACCAACCGGTTCCATCGCCCGACAAAGGGCTGTGACGTTACTTCTAGCTCAGAATCGACTTGGACGTGGACCGCTTCACCGCCCGACAGACTGGAGTCTTTCATTTTGGGACTTCCTTTTCACCTGCTGCATCAACGGCCTGCAAATCACGACCCTAGCAAGTTAGCCATCGGAACCGCGGCTGAA
>JASLPZ010000337.1:0-7643 GCA_030744725.1 Pirellulaceae bacterium | reverse complement strand
TATTTCTCTTCGCGTTGAACGAGGGGTAGAGTTAGTCGAAATTGGGAGCCCTTCCCTGGACCTTTGCTGGACGCCTCAATTTTGCCGTCGTGATCAGCGACGATCCGGTAGCTGATCGAAAGGCCCAGGCCAGTCCCTTGGCCGCCACGGCGACGCGTAAAGAAAGGCTCAAAAAGATGTTCCAGAACCTCTGGTGTCATGCCAGCGCCATTGTCAGCAACGGACAGTTCCGCCTGACTGCCATTGGCTGACAACTTGACCCAGACGATACCATCCGGATCAAGGCTGTCCAAGGCATTGGTAATCAAGTTCAGCAAGACCTGCTTGATCTCTTGCGCGTTGACGCAGGCGATGACAACGTCATGGCAATCGAATTCGATGCGTTTTTTACGGTAGCGACCTAACGTCTGGACCATCTCGATTACATCGGTCGTCAGTTCTCGGAGGTTGGTGTCGAGTTTTTCGATGTCGCCCAAGCGGGAGAAGTCGAGCAGTTTTTCGGTAATACGCTTGCAGCGAAATGCTTCGTCCTGCATTCGACGAAGGTAGGTACGTAGGACACCGATTTCCGCGTCGTGTGACTCGTCAGGCTCCGCACCTTCGTCGTAGATGATGTCATGCATGCGCGATTCGAGCGATTCGGCGCACCATGCAATAGAAGCCAGTGGGTTATTGATTTCATGGGCAACGCCGGCGGCCAGGAATCCCACACTCGCCAGCTGCTCGCTACGGACAACTTCCTTGGTCCGCTGTTTCACCTGGCGATCAAGGTCGTCGCGGATTTCCTGAAAACGACTCGTCATCTGGTTCATCGCCCGGGCCAATTCGGCCATTTCGTCGTCCGTTTCCAAAGTGATGCGGTGATCAAAGTTGCCGGCTCCCACTTTCCGCGAACCTTGGATCAGCGTGTTGAGCGGTCGAAAGACCCAGAGATAGATCAGCACCATCAGCACGACCAGGCTGATCGTCGAGAGAATGCTGGTGGTCCACGTCACGGCGATCAGGGTATGATATTGCCCGCGAACATTGCCTTTGAGTTCCATCATACGGGTCTGCAAGTAGTTCGGTAGCTCATTGGCAAACTTGTGCAGTTCCTCAAGCTCTTCCCCCAGCTCGGCGGTCCGGAATTGACCTAAGATCCAATCCTGGTCGCTGTTGAGCTTATTGATCACATCCAAGCGACGATCAATCTCGGCGACCGTTGCTCGCTCGTCGCGGTTGTCACCAATGCCCGTGCCATTGGGGTCGAGTTGTTCGAGCTGTTTGCCGTAACTTCGCAACGCCAAAGTCACCGCGTCAAAACTATTGCAAAAGGCCTCACGCTCTAAGTCTTGAAAATCCACATGGGCGCCCATTTTCGGCTTGGGTTGGATTTGGCTGAACTTAAACCGCAATTCGTCGACACTGGCAATCAGCTTATTGGCAAGTGGCTGTTCAGCGGCGCGGTCGCTGACCGTGCGGGCCAAACTGCGGTAGGACGAAATGCTGCGGATACCACTGATAGAAAGCGTTCCCACGATCAAGAATAGAATCGTGACGCAGATCAGCAGTTTGTAGAAAATCGAGAAACGCGGTAGCACGGAGACCTCCTTGTCCCGGGCAAGTGCTCGATTGCGGTATCGTCCAATCCTGCCAAGTCCAGTGGTTAATCGATCACCACAGTCCTTTGTGGCTCACGCTCAAACGTGACAGGGCCGCAGAGTGTACCAAAGGCACCGTTGGCCGGACAAGACGAGAACTTGGGTGAAATAGGGAAATACCGGCGGCCTCACCTCAAGACACCTGCTAGAAACGTTGCACGCGTTTCAGAATCAACCAGCCGACAATCGCCAGGACAAGGTTACCAATCCACACACTCCATATTGGCAAGTCTCCCGATTTCGCTTGATCGACGCCGACTGCCAGCAGCGGGTAATAGACGACCAGAATCGGCAGAAAACAGATCGCGAAGCTCGTCCACACATCCGAATTCCGCAGCTGAATCGCCAGCGGGGCGCCAACCAGCACAAAAGCCAGGCAGCTAAACCCCGTTGCCCAACGGCGCCACGGTTCAGTATAGAGTTTAAACAGCCGATTCCGCGCGTGGTCAAGCATCGCGTGCCGCGTATTCCATTGTTCGTCGGCCAGCGACTCGAAATCACCGGTGAGCATCTCATAAGCGGCTTCAGCGGCATAGGCTTGCCTAAGTTCCTCGATCTTGCGCAATTGGTCTTCGACTTCGAAGGGAATTCGCCGCAGAGCGACGTCCGCGGGGCGTTTAGTTCCTGTACCTTTGCTCTCCACGTCATCCAGAGGAATATCAATGATGTGACTCTTGGGCCACAAGATCCGAAATCGGCCGCTCGCCTCGACCTCCCAGTTCGTCAAGGAAACGCTCAACGCATTTTTCTGTGGATTGGAATACAGCTCGGCTTCCTCAGCCAGAAAGACCACCGAGTCATCTTCATTGTCGCCGTGAAAAGTGATGGTGGGGCCGATCAATCGATGGCCAACCACTTTGGTGACACTAATCGAAAACCGATCCCGGCTGTAGGCTCGGTGCGTTCGCAGCATGCTGTACGCGATTTGTTCAACGGATTCGAGCACTACGCGTTTGACGCCTTCTCGGCCCCACGAAACAGCGATGTCATTCAATCCGACGACCAATAAACTTAACAAGAACGAAAGTGTAAAGATCGGCCACAGGATGGCCATCGGCGGGACCCCCATGGACTTGACGGCCATCACTTCGTTTTCCGCAGCCATCCGACCGTAGACAAAGCAAGCGGCGAACAACGTCGTACCAGGAATGGCGAAAACAAGCGCGATAGGCAAGGCGTAAGGAATCAACCTCAGTACATTGACCAGGCTCAATCCCTCCCGCATCATCTCTTGGCCAACGACAGCTAGCATCACCACGCCCATCATTCCCGCTAGCGATATCAGGAAGACCTTAAAAAACTCGGCCAGGATGTAACGAGTAATGCGGCGCATAGATCAACCCAAAAGCGTTGATGATAGAGCGCCTAGTTTGTAGCAACTTGACCCGTTTCTTGAAACGACGGTTTTGGCAACGACGAATCACCGACCAGGCGATGCAGATGGCACGTCTCTCCGCGCGCTGTCGCCAGCTAGCGTTTGCAGGAATCTACAACTCGATCGCCGAATCGCTGGCATTTTTGTTCTGCTCTTCGCGCACGGCACGCATCAGCACACGAATGCCGCGGGCGCGGCGAATCATCGCATCCTGCAAGTTCCCGGCGGTTTGGGCCTTTTCTGCCGATTCACAATGCGATTCAAACTCCGTCAGGTCAATCTCGTAGCCTTGCTGTTCGACGGATTTCGGCAGGTCGCGCGAGATGCGGGCGAGCAGTTGCCCCACCTGATCCCCAGGGGGACATTCAGTATCAGTGTAGGGTCCGCGTCCAAATTGCTGCCCCGTTTTTATAGCAACGCCGCGTTTCTTCGCCAGATTCGGTGCCAGCCATGCGATCAACGCAAAAACGCCAGCTGCCACGATGGCCACAAGACCAGAGACGGCGTTGTTTGTCAAAAGCAGAACCGGTGCCGCCAAGCCACAGACGGCAACGGCGACCCAAATGATGAGGCTTCGGTCCTTGGTCGCACCACCGGCGCCCAGTGTAATCGGCGCGGATTCGACATGATCGGTGACCAGCATGGGACCAACCACTTTGGCAATGATCAAAGTAATGTTGTCGGGGCCGCCACGAAGATTCGCCAAGTTGACCAGTAACGGCGCTGCCTCATCGGGTGGTAGATTGGACAGGATTGCCGCTAGTTCATCGTCTTCGATTTTACCTGTCAAGCCGTCGCTGCAAATCAGATAAGTGTCGCCAAGCTCAATTGGAAATGGGCCTTCGAGGTCCGTATCCACATGTTGACTTGGGCCCAGCGAGCGAGTGATTACATTCTTCGGGACAGAGTTTGCGACATCGCCGTCTTCTGAGATCTGGCCCAGCTCGCGAAGCTCCCAGACCAGACTATGGTCGCGAGTCAGTTGTTCAATTCGGTTGCCGCGCACGCGATAAATTCGGCTATCACCAACTTGCGCCACCAGCGCACCTTGGGGCAACAAGACGAGCGCGCTACCGGTGGTGCCCATGTTGCGAAAATCGCTATTGGCTTGGCCGCGCCGATGGATCTCCGCATTTGTTTCGAGAACCGCCTTTCGCAGTGCCTCGGGTGGCGATTGATCCGCAAACTTGTGGTAACGGTGTGCGACACCGTCAACGGCCAGCTTGCTAGCCAACTCGCCGGCGGCGTGCGCCCCCATTCCATCGGCCACCATAAGCAGATGCCCGCGCTGCTGCCAAGCTTCCAGCGCTTCGGCAAGGACGACGGCGTACGAGTCTTGATTGTTCGTCCGGCGCATGCCGATATCTGTGGCCGCGACACACCGCAAGTCGTCATTCCAGTTGAATTCTCGCTGGTCCATTTGGACGCTCAGATACTATCTTCGAACTTTAGGCGCCCGGTCGCGTGTGTTGTCGCGCCCTCAGACTGTATTGTAACCTCCCAAGGGGCATCCCCGGTAGAGAGCGTCGGTGGAAGACGCCCCATTTGGCTGGCAAGTTCATGCTTGCATCGGCCGTCGGGCACCCTTTTCCGGACTTGGCGGATTCGCCCGTTCGGACTATACTCCCGCCGCTTTTCCGTCTTTTCTTTGCCCATCATTGCGCCCGTCCGATCGACACATGGCAATTCCGTCGCATTCCAATTTGCGCCGTTCCAGTTCGTTCTGTGTGACCTGTCTGTTGCTGGGCCTTTGCCTGACGACGTGCGGTTGCGTTCGACGAAGGATGACGATCCGTAGCAACCCAACTGGCGCCTTAGTTTTCGTGGACGATCAGAAGATTGGCGTGACACCGGTTTCAACGGCATTTACCTATTATGGAACGCGCAAGATCCAATTGTTCAAAGACGGTTTCGAGCCGCAGATCGTCAAGCAGCGGTTTTCGCCACCCTGGTACCAACTGCCGGTAATCGACTTCATTTCCGAGAATCTCTGGCCAGCCAAGATCCGTGACGAGCGTTTGGTCGAAGTGCAGATGGCACCTCTGCAGGTTGTACCCAACGAGCAGCTGATTGGCCGCGCGGATGCCTTGCGCAATAATTCACGTCTTGGCCATCTGACACCGATGCCAAACATTCCGTTGAGCAATGTCCCTGTGGGAGGCGACGCGAGCTTCACTCAGCCGTTGCCCTATCTCGGAAACGGGTCTCGGCCATGATAGGTTGGTAGCATGGTCGAGGGTGCCGTGTTGAGACCGGCCCCAGAAGGTTTGCGATCGAGCGCCCCTTTGATTCCGAGCAGACGGGGGTCGCGAGCAAGCTTGTCCGTCAGCGTGTTGACATTCTGCATGATCGGAGCGATCGTTCGCGTGGCCTTTTCGATCCTGGTTGCCGCATCATTGAGGCTGTCATAGAGTTCGCGGTTGTGCACAAACTGCCCAAGCGAACCTTCGCTGTTGTTCAAAGCTTCGCCGAATGTCACGAGTTGACGTAGTAGTTCGTCTAAACTGGCCACACTGGCGTCCACATTGGCGACCAGTGCTTCGCCGCGTTCGCCCAGCGGCTCGGTGAACTTCTCGAGATTGTCAAGATTCACCTCCGCCTTTCCGCTCATCCGGTCAAAACCGGCAAGCGTGCTCCGCGCGGCAGTCATCGTAGTTCTCATCTCTTCCATCGCGGCTGGCAGGCCCGCCAGCGACTGCTTCAACGAGCGTCGCATCTCTGGATCGCCAATCACTTCGTCAATCGTGGTCATGGTGTTGCTGAACTGATCGAGTGCCAATTCCGACTTCCGTACCAGGCGGCCGAAACTGTCATCCTCCGCCCCGAACGTCGAATTCAAACTCTCCGCCAGCGTCCCTACGTGTCCGGCGGCGGATTCGATCGAGGTGAGAACGTCGCGTACGTTTCCTTCTAAGTTGGAAATCACTTCGAGCGGATCACTTCCCACGATTCCATTCGCCACCAGGCCGTCGTCCTGAAGACGTGTTCTGGGCGTCACGAACTGTTTCGGTTGAACGAATTCCAGAACCGGATCCCCGATCAATGAAGACGTCTTGATGTAGCACAGTTCGTCTTCATAGAGATTCTTATCGCGATCAATCTTGGCAGTGAGATTCACGCCGCCTAATTCATCGTCAATTTCGACCCTAGAAATACGTCCGATCAACACACCTTGCTTGCGGACTGGCGTACCTACGGTGACTCCTGGAGCACGAGGAAAGTGGAGATTGACAGTGTACTGTGAGACCACAAACGGTAGGCCCTGACCGAAAATGACGACCAGTATGAAGGTGATGATGGCCGCCGCAACGACAACCACACCAACTCGAAATTGAATGACCCGTTCGTTCATGTTAAATCGCTAGAAGTCGGTGCGCCGCAGGCGCAAACCTTGGCTTACTCCGCTGTCTCCAGGTAACTGTCTTCAGCTTGACGCATCTCCATCAAACGCTCGCCCGCTTCACCTCGGACAAACTGCTGGACGCGTGTGTCCCCACACGCCGTTAGTTCGCTCGGTGTGCCGTCAAATATGATCTGAGGATCTTCAAAGGAGATTCTCGCCAGCGGCAGCATCATGACGATGCGATCCGCGACCTTGGTGGCCGTTCGCATATCATGTGTTACGATGATGCTAGTCACGGGGTTTTCTCGCGAGGTGCGGAGCATTAGCTCGTTGATGACGTCGCTCATGATCGGGTCCAGCCCCGTGGTCGGTTCATCGTAGAGGACCAATTCTGGATTCATGACCAAGGCTCGCGCCAGACCGACACGCTTTCGCATACCACCCGATAACTCGGCAGGCTTCTTCATGATTACCCAGTCAGGCAGTCCGACGGCCGCCAGTCGTGACAGGACCTTCTGTTTGAGTTCTTCTTGTGAAAAACGTCCATGTTGGCGTAGAGGAAACGAAACATTCTGCCCCACAGTCAGACTGTCAAACAAGGCCGCATTTTGAAAGACAAATCCAAAACGAATCCGCTCTCGCGATAGCTCGTCCTCGCGCATCGACGACAAGTCGTGATTGTCGAACAGCACTGAGCCTCCGCTCGGGCGTATCAAACCAATGACCGTCTTCAGTAATACTGTCTTGCCGCATCCACTTTCGCCAATGATTGCCAATGTTTGCCCGTTGTTGACCGACAGGCTTACGTCCCTCAGGACACGATCACGCCCAAAGGATACGTCCAATTGGCGTAATTCCACCAAGGGCTCGTCGGTTCGTGATCCAGCTGATTGCACATCGTTCATCAGAACAGCCTTGCTCCCTCTGGCCAAACGGCCATATATATCGCATTGAGCAGGATTCCGATGACGAGGTCCAGAACTAAGATCATGATGAATGAATAAACAAATGCGGCTGTCGATGCGCGGCCAACACCTTCGGCACCCGGCGTGCAATGAAAGCCGCGGTAACAACCAATCGTGGCGATCGCAACGCCAAAAAAGAGGCTCTTCACAACGCCGCTGAACATGTCGTAATTGCCGACAAACTGCTTGGAATTGTACCAGTAGTGGTGCATGTCGATTCCAAGAAGCGACACAGAGTAGAAGTAGCCGCCGACGACCCCCATGAAATCGGCCATGACGGTCAGTGCGGGAATCAGCAGCAGGCAGGCCAGCACTCGAGG
>JASLPZ010000336.1:0-7674 GCA_030744725.1 Pirellulaceae bacterium | reverse complement strand
CACCCGATCGGCGACAAGAATGCGTTTGTGCGTCATGTCCGGTCTCCTGAGACGTTCCTTTTTTCCGGCCGGACAAGTCTGCAAGTTTGTCGACAGTCACACGGGCCAACTTCGCGATTTTTTCGACCAGATTGATTTTTCCAACAACCAGACGGACCTGTGCGTCTTCGTATTCTTCGCCCGAGTTGTTATGCACACGGACGAAGCCCTCAAAACCGACCTGCGACTCTTCACGGTTGGCCACCAGCACGTAGTCCGCAGACCAACTGATCCCACTGGTGAAGTACGTGATTTCGATTGTTGCCTCGCCATCAATGTCGCTCTGCACATTCCAGTACAGCATCTGCGGCTTGGCGTGAGGATACGTCGTGTCCAGAACGTCCAGTTTGTCAGGATCGGTCAAGAAACGCAGTTCGACCGAAGTTGGATCGATCAGTGTATTGGCCCAACTGAACTGCAGTGGGTTGCCACCCTTCTTGAAACTGATCTTTCGTGTCTCACGAACCAGTGTGATATCTTCCGAGTTGTAAATCGTTAGCTGAACCGTGTCCCGGTTGGGAACCGTTGAAAGGTCCACGTTCTCGGCTCGTGCCTGCGCGACTAACCAGCAGCAGCCAGCAAAGAGAATAACGGCAGTCACTCGGCGAAGTGCAGGTCGAGTCATGGCGTCACCTCCGCGGCTTCCAGTGTGACGCTGTTCTGCTTCGCGTTACGGCCTTGGTGCAGGAGCAGTTCGTACAGTAAATCGGCCTGGTCACCCGAGGGCACCGTGGCGGTGTACTCAACGGTGCGGAAGTCGTGGTTGGTGGCGGTCAACTGACTGCGAACAATCGCATGGCCGTCAAACGACCGTCGGACTTCCAGGTCGATCGGCTTGGCCGAATAGTTTCTGACACGTTGTGTGTAGATCGTGTGATCGTCCCAGCCTACAACCGAGCTGCGAACCTGGATCTGAATGTTCGGCACGTCGACACGCCGGTATACGTCCGTGCCATCCACCCGCAGCCAGATATTGTCCCGCCAGACCTTCAGTTTGATTAGCTCGAAGATCACTTCCGGATCCGGGCCCAGGTTCAGTTCGATCTTGTCACCGATCGCGATGTACTTGATCGACTGCGCCATCAGGAAGCTCAGCCCGTCGCGGCCGTTATCTCGGAAAACGCGAACTACGCCGTCCGGCAGCGGTGTGGTCCCCAGCTTCGACTCCTTGTCGTTCCGCATCAGGTACATGCGGACAAGTTGCGGGCCGTATTCCGGTTCGCGATAGCGGTACTGGATCTTCAGCGGCACCTCCACCGGCTTGAGGCTACGCATCCGCTTGGACCAGCCGTTGGCAATCGTCTCGGTCCCCTCGATCGTGTAGATGAAGTATTCGCTCAGACCTTCCTTGATGATCTCTTTGGGGGCTTTGGCTGCGGCCGCACCGCCGCTGGCTCTGCCACCGTACGCATCCATTGCCAGTCGTTTCGCCTCGTTGCTTAGCCTGCCCCGTAGCCCAGCGTCGAGTTTTCCAACTTCTTCGAAAGTGACACTGGCTAACTTGGCAATCTTTTCGACCAGATTGATTTTTCCGACAACCAAGCGCACCTGCGCGTCTTCGTATTCTTCACCCGAATTGTTGTGCACGCGGACGAAGCCTTCAAAGCCAACTTGAGTCTCGTCACGGTTGGCCACCAACACGTAGTCCGCCGACCAGCTGATCCCGCTGGTGAAGTACGTGATCTCGATCGTCGCCTCGCCATCGATTTCGCTCTGCACATTCCAGTACAGCATGTGTGGCTTGGCGTGAGGAAACGTCGTGTCCAGAACTTCCAGTTTGTCGGGATCGGTCAAGAAACGCAGTTGGACCGACGTTGGGTCGATCAGCGTATTAGCCCAACTAAACTGCAGCGGGTTGCCACCTTTTTTGAAACTGATCTTCCGTGTCTCACGAACGAGTGTGATATCTTCCGAGTTGTAAATCGTTAGCTGGACCGTGTCCCGATTGGGAACGGTTGAAAGATCCACGTTTTCGGCGCAAAGTTCCGCCGCGCTCGCGAGACCTATCAAGGCGGCCATGAGGAATGAGATAGAGTGTCGCATGTGTATTCTCTGACTGGTTGACGCTAGAGGGTGAATACGCGGTCAGCAATTCCAGGTCGCAGACAATTCTCGTGCGGATTCGCGGACTCGACTGTGCGCTCCGATTCAATCCGCACTTAGCGTTACCATTCGTTTTTGATGATCACGTGCAGTTTGTGAACGGTCTTTTTCGCTTTTCCATCTGCACCGCGGGCGGGAAGATCGGTGTGCAACACGACCTTGTCAAAGGTGCTGCGTTGCTTGTCCATGCCGCCGGGGAATGTGGTCTGCGGTCCGATGATCCACTCGACGTCCCGCCCCGTGCCACGTGAGACTTCGTTTCGGATGGCCCGAATGCTTTCGGCGACATCCAGAGTGATGGCACGATCCTTGAAGTTTTCAATCTCGAATTTGACCACGACCTCTCGGTTATACAGATTTCCGGCGACCCGCTTTTGTTCGTTCTTGTCGATCGTGCGAACGACCACCACATCCTGCGCCGTACCAACGTACAGCCGCATTTCGTCATGCAGCGGCGTGAACTTGCCCCAGTCTTCGCCGATAAAGGCCGTCGAACCACGTCCATCGTCCTGAAAAATGCGGACCTTCCCGAACTGCAGTGGGGCCTTTCCCAGGTTGTTTGGCTTACTGTTTTTGAGTACGTAGTGCATGGGGACCGTCAGCTTGTTCTTGGGACGATCCAGATAGCCGAAGGCCTGCGAATCGGCCGTATAGGTCTTCTTAATCGGCACCTTCTGATATTTTTCCATCAGCATCTGTTTGGTCTCGTTGATGCCGACGGCTTTGAGAAAATGCGTGCCAAACCCAGCCCACAATCCGGTCGATCCGAATTCTTCGTTGGCAAGGTTCTGCAAACGAATGTACTGTGAAAGCACTAACGTACTCTCGTCGTTGGTGGCTACGGCGCGGTAGTTGAAGCTCTTGGTCAAGTTGCCCAACAGGTAACTGATGCGGACGCGAGCCGAGCCTGAACCGTTGGAGGCGACTTGCCAGACCAACGAGTTTTCGTTGGGCGGGTAGCTGACTGAGAGGACTTTTACATCGAGCGGTTTTGCTTCGTCGGCAGGACGAGCCAACACGCGGAACAGAATCGTATTGGGATCAATCTGTGTGTTGGCCCACGAGAAGTCGACCTGATTCACGCCGGCGACCAAAGGGACGATACGTTCTTCTTCGACCAGCGTGGCCTGCGGATGGTCCAACTGGATCTCGACCCGTTGCCGAACCGGTAACGTAATCAGCTTGACGCGTGCCCAGGCCTGTTGAGGCACAGCGGACGCCGTGGCCAGCAGAACTAGTGTGGTCGCCAGGAAACTTGGTCGCATGGTGAAACTCCTTTGATGAAAAACGCCGAACCGAATGGCGAGAATGTGCCGGCAATGGACAGAATCGTAGCGGTTGTCGCCGAGCGTTTTCGGACGCGGGTCCCTGGACCAATTCCGTCTCGACGACATACTAGACGTCTCAAAAGGACATTCGGATTTCGTCGGAACAGAAAATTTCGGGCTGCCGCTGCCTCTGGCGCCCCCAACGTGTAGCCCGTCAACCCCACTCCCCCGAAATCGTGGTAAACCTGAGTTCAAAAAGGGGTCGGGAGTCTTTTGCCGGAACGGCCCGAAGGGTGCTTTGCACAAAAGACTCCCGACCCCTTTTTGAACTCTACCTCGCCTAACAACTCCAAGGAAACAACCGATGAGAACAAACGACATCAAACAGAAAGTGCAGAGCGGAGGTGTATCGATTGGGACGTTTATATTTGAATTCAACACGACCGGTGTCAGTCGCATCGCAGCGGAAGCCGGGGCTGAGTTTGCGATCTTTGATATGGAGCACACCGGGTGGAGCATCGAGTCGATCAGGATGCTGATTGCGACAACACGTTCGACCGAGATAATTCCCTACGTCCGGATCCCAGCCACGGAATACGACTTCATCGCTCGTGTGCTCGACGTAGGAGCGATGGGGATCATGGTGCCGATGGTGGAAAGCGCCGATCAGGCGCAGGCGATTGTTGCTTCCGCGAAGTACCCGCCCGTCGGCCGACGCGGCGCCGCCTTTGGAGTTGCTCATGACGACTACAGCGGCGGTGATATCGTCGAGAAAATCAAGACCGCCAACAGCGAAACACATTTGATCGCACAGATCGAGACCGCGGCCGGAGTTCGCAACGCCGAAGAGATCGCAGCGGTCGACGGCATTGACGTCCTATGGATTGGCCATACTGACTTGACCAACTCGCTTGGCATTCCAGGGCAGTTTGATCATCCTCAATTCAAGGACGCCTGCAACACAGTGCTGGAAGTATCCCGGAAACACAATAAGGTGCCAGGTTTCATGGCCGGTGGGATCGACGATGGGAAGTCATTGCTCGACCAGGGCTTTCGTATGCTGGCTTACGGTGGTGATCTGTGGCTGTATCAGAATGCCGTCCGCGAAGGTGTAGCCGCCTTGAATGAGCACGCTGCGAAATGACTTCAACCCAGATCTGGGTTGGCTTCCTCTTGGCCTTTCCTGCCACGCCCGGCATGTGCAGACAAAGTGGATCACCGGCGGACAATCAACAGAGACCCTTTGAGATGTGCTGGCCGCCAGGGCAAGCCATGTTGGCATATAACTGTCAACGGCGAGGTTCTGTGGGAGAAGGTTATCTTGGGCGGCTAAGTTCTGTGGGAGTAGGGCAACTTGGCGACGTAGCCGAAGAACCAGAGGTAGTACACCCGACGACCAGAAGTCGCCATTAAATAACGCCCACCAGAATACATGCTATCCCATTCGATCGCGCCAACAAGAAATGGAACTTTGGCTGTAACCATCCACACTTCCGCACGCCGCACAGCATCCAGAGGGCCTTCCTCCGGGGTTCCAAAATTCGCCAAGTCCTCAAGGTTTACGTGCATCGAGACATCGTCCACGCCTCGCGTTCTGGTCGCAGCCCAGCAAGCCAAGTATGCACAGATCAGCGTCACCAGCACCACCAATGTCCTGACCGAGAACTTCGGCCGCCAGCGTTTCGTTTTGTCTCGCTCGCTGGGCATGGGGTTATTGTATCAAGATTAACAAAGTTCTAACGATATTTAGTACAAGCGGTGATGTGATGCTGACCGAACAGGTTGCATTGCGAGTGCCGCCACCGCTTCAGCGCGTCGGGCTTAGCGCGTCTTAAACCCACGGCCTACGACCATGCGACCCTGACAGGCTCCGCCGAACGTGGGCCGGTCGGGAGACCAGCCCGCAACATGTGGCGTGAGAAATCCACCGGTGTTGTGGCACGGTCTCCCGACCGTGCCAAGGGCATGATTCCGCGATTTCTCCAACCCACGATCGTCTTTGCAGCAACTCGGTGGCGTTCGCATCCACTGTAGGGCACAATGGGGTGCGTCGCTACTTGTACTTTTTTGGGATTACCAAGGTGAACAGCATGTTGATCAAACGAGTTATTCTTCGTCTTTCCGCCCTCGCATTCCTGGCAGGGATCTTTCTTGTTCCGGCGAGCGCTTCGGCGGACGTCTATGAACTGCGGACCTATACGACCAACGAGGGCAAGCTGGACAACTTGAACGCGCGCTTTCGCGATCACACGGTGCGGTTGTTCAAGAAACACGGGATGGCATCGGTTGGCTACTGGGTCCCGACGGACGAACCAGAATCGCAGAACACACTGATCTACGTAATTAAGCACAAGAGCCGCGACGCTGCGAAAGCGTCGTGGAAGGCCTTTATCGCGGACCCCGAATGGAAGAAGGTTGCCAGGGAATCGCAAAAAGATGGCCAGATTCTCGCTAAAGCGCCTGAGTCGGTGTTCATGAATGCGGCGGCTTATTCGCCAGAGTTCTCCAACGAAAAGAAGAGCGATCACGCCGTCTTCGAACTTCGGACCTATCGAACCAACAAAGGCAAACTCGCAAACCTGGACGCGCGTTTTAGAGACCACACGATTCGCATTTTCAATCGCTTCGGGATGCAGTCGGTTGCTTACTGGCATCCGGATGACGAGCCGGATTCGAAGGACACACTGATCTACATTATCCGGCACGACAGTCGCGACGCCGCAAGAACATCGTGGAAATCGTTCGGAGCCGACGCAGAGTGGAAAAAGGTTGCGAAGGAATCACAAAAGGATGGCAGGTTCCTTCGCGAACGGCCCGAGTCGATCTACATGAGAGCAACGGACTACTCGGCAATTCGTTGAGAGTTCGTGCTGGGTGTGGTTGTTCGGCCAACCGAGGAAGACCGTAAAACCACCGACAGGTCACCACACGGCGCGACACACAACCCTCCTGACCAACTGTCAACTGAAGGTCGCGAAGGCGGCCACAATCCACGCCACAACGCAGGTTGTGCAGAATACCGCCCATATGGCCGAACGTCGGCCCAACTCTGTCCGGATGCCAAAGCCATAAACCGCCGGTGCGATTGGGTAAAACAGCAGATTCAGGAATCCCCAGCGAACACTGCCGCGAAAACCCGCCACGATACCCCACAGCCATCCGTAGAAGTTGAGCACGGCCATACACATCAGCGCGATGGTAAAGCCAATGATCTTGCGGACTGGAAACTTGACCATCTCCGCGCTGAACACGATTTGACCGCTCGAGAGACCATCCAGCTGTCTTCTCACCGACTCGCGCCGCTTGCCGACGAAATACTTCATGGCGTGCGGCTCCCCTCCGCTCGGAGCGTCCGCCACAACCTTCTCGAAGCGTGCCGGCGCGTCAGCTCCGTTGGCTGATATCAATGGGCGCAGAAAGTCCGCGGCTCCAGTAATTTGCTGATGGACTTTTTCCTCCGCAAAGATGGTATCCAGATACGTATCAAGATAATCGTGATACGTCTTCTTATGGCGGGGAACGTCGAGCACGCGCTCGATCAACGTGTTCTTGCGGTCGCCTGGATGATCGATGCTCAAATCACGTCGCGACTTCGGCGTGCCTGCCAGGGGAAATGCGCCAAACGAGTGGTCCATGTCCCACGGGAGGATCTGAAACTTGTTCGAATTCGGTTCAAGATAAATGTAGTGGTTCTGCGTTGCTCCCAGGAAACTGTCAAGGTTGCTGAGCAGTACATTCACCGCCAGGAAACGCAGGAACTGATCTACGTCGAGGTGGTCATCGACCTGCTGGTCAAAAGTTTCGTTGTCGGCCTGGTGAAGAAGTTTGGCAAACTCGATCACCCGCTCTTGTTGCTCTACCTTGGGCTCGGTTTTCGGGACGTAGGCTCTCTCGTACTCGGCCCAGTCCTCGTCAAAATACCGAAACACGCCAAATGTGCTCGGCTTGAGCAACAAACCCTCGGAAGAACCGTAACGGTCCTTGAGGAACCGCTTGTCCACCTGCTCGACAACGCTATAAAGCCCTAGAAGTTTTCGTTCGAACTTTCCTGGCACAGTCGCATTAACCCTTGCGAAACCGACGCGCGAGCAAGGAATACCCGCCTCACGAAACAACTCGTATGACAATGCCTCACGCAGCATCGACGGATCGGTTACACAATTGTTGAGGTTGATCTTCGTGAGCCCACGAAACTCCAGTTCCTCGTCGTACTTGTTGAAATCAATCTTGAACGACAACCGTTTGATGGCCTGGCCTTCGATGA
>JASLPZ010000335.1:0-7686 GCA_030744725.1 Pirellulaceae bacterium | reverse complement strand
CTCCCTCGCTGTTTTGATGTGGTCTCCCGACCGCAACACCACTCCGACCGAAGGTCTCCAAAAGAGTGTGGAACGATTGCGCACGTTCGGTGTAGAAAAAGGAGACCTTCGGTCGAAACGGCGAGCAGGTCAGGAGACCAGCCCACAACCTGGCGAAACGGCGAGCAGGTCAGGAGACCAGCCCGCAACCTGGCGCGTGGGAATCCGACACACCTCTGAAGTTCCTGAACGACTCTCTAGGACGACCAACCCAGAGCATCTTTCAAGGGGCCCAAGCATTCGTCATAATGCTTCCACCGCCCGACGGATGTTGAGAAGATGGGTTGTCGGACCTGCCAGACGCTGGCGGTTCGGACATCGCGCTCGGTCTTATGAAACTCTAGACATTCTGGGTTCCATTCGAGACCACAGAACTCGACGAGCGTGCGGCTGATCTCTTCCTGATTGTCAACCAGACTTTCGTAGTCCACGTCGAGCATTCGTAACGGCAAGACCTGACGCCAATGATCCATGAGGCGCACGTACTGCCGATGGTACAAACCCAGGTTGCGCAGATCGAAGGTGTAGCTCAACCCTGTTTGCGTGATGAAGTTCTTGTAGTAGCACGACAGGCAGACATCCAACGGATGACGACGACAGTGGATGATCCGAGCGTTCGGGAGCAGCATGGCGACCAGCCCAAGATGCAGGAAGTTTGAAGGCATCTTGTCCGTCACGCGGATGACACTTTGACTCTCGCTTCTCAGCTGATCGAGGTAAGTTTCGGCGAACTTGCGGGCCGTCGGTCGGTTCAGTTTGGATAGGCAAGCCGGGTACCCGAGCGCTGGATCGACATCCTGGGGGAGATCTTTGGCGATGCTTGCGATGTGGAGCAGTTCACCGGCACCGTAGACCGCTGGATGGGTGGCCAGAATCTGCTCGACGAGAGTCGTTCCCGAGCGGGGCATTCCAACGATCAAGACAGGAAGTTCGCTCGGATCGCCAAGTTCACTTCCTTTCTGCAGCAGCGGAGGCGTACAATGTGTCATAATCGCGTCCACTTCGGCCACCGACTGCTCGTTGTCGTAGGTCACGTCAACAAGCGCGTTACCTTCTCGAAAATGTGTAAACGCACGGTACCAATCCTGGCAATCGTCATAGATCTTGCCTAACGCAAAGTGCAGGTGACACCGCTGCGGATCGGTCAAACTGCCACTATCGAGCAATGTCTCGATTCTCTCGATCTCGTTCTTGTCGGCAGACGTGTACGGCCGGGCCTGGGCCAAATTCGCATAGGCTCCGGCGTAGTCCGGCTGGATCTGCAAGGCTCTCTCGTAGGCGACCATTGCTTCCTTGAGTTTCCCTTGGGCCTCCAAAACGTTGCCGAGGTTGTTGTGCGCCTCGGCATAGTTCGGCTGGATCTGCAAAGCTTCCTGGTAGGAACTTGCTGCCTCGTCGCGTTTCCCCAGCGCTTCCAGAACGTTGCCCAGATTGTTGTGCGCTTTCGCGTAGTTCGGCTTGATCTGCAAGGCCCGCCGATAGGAGAGCACTGCCTCGTCGAGTTGTCCCAGGGCTTGAAGAGCGTTGCCCAGATTGTTGTGCGATTCCATGTGGTCCGGCTTAATCGCGACAGCGCGCTGGAGGCAGGCCACCGCCTCATCGAGTCTACCCAGCCGCTGCAAGGCAACGCCTTGATTGCTGAGCGCATCGGCGTAGGCTGGCTGGATCTGCACAGCCCGCTGGTAGGAAGCCACGGCCTCCGCGAATTTCTCCTGGGCTTGAAAAGCGATGCCCAGGTTGTACTGTGCCTGGGCATAGTCAGGCTTGATCCGGACAGCCCGCTGGTAGGAAGCCACCGCCTCGTCCAGCTTCCCCATGTTGCGAGAGACATTGCCCAGGTTGCTGTGCGCCTCGGCGAAGTCCGGCTGAATCTGCAAAGCCCGTTTGTACGAGGTCACGGCCTCTGCGAGCTTCCCTTGGCTTTCGAGAGCTTTGCCCAAGTTGAAGTAGTATGCGGCATTTCCGGGCGCGAGTCGGATCGCACGGCGAATCAAATCAACAGATGCATCCGTTTTGCCCGTTTGAGCGGCAATCACACCCAGGAAGTGCAGCACATCTGCGTGGTCAGGATTCACGTCCAGGATCTGTCGGTAAAGCCGTTCTGCGTCGGCCAGCTGTCCAGCTTGATGATGCTTCACGGCAGTCGCAAGTATTTCCTGAATCGTACTCATTACAATTCGCTCCATTGCGATGTTTGACGCATCACCAATGAGAGGATCAAGCCAACAAGCGATTAAGATTGAGATTAGGATTAAGCATCCCGTTCACGACCGCTGGCCGCCAGCGGTTACCTTCAATGGTCCATCGCCCGTCGATCAAAGCAGGCCAAGCCAAAATCTTCGAGATGCTGCCGGTCGATCCAGCCTTCAGGGCTCCAGCCACGTTGTTCATTGTACATGCGAATGGCCGCTGACAGCTGTTGAATGTCCAACTGAGCGGCCGGGTCATCCGGAAGTGGTTGATTGAGAAAGCGGGCCGGCAATGTGTCCTCAACGGGCGTCCAACCAGCCAGAATGTTGAACCATTTTTTTGTAGTAATGATGCGGCGTGACACTTCTTTGAGTTCGTCGCCGGTCGTCTCCCAGCCAGTGACCAGGTTAAGCATATCGGCCGCCTCGCCGTAGAAGTCGGTGAAGATGCCGCGAAGGAACCTGCAGAGGATCAATGAGTCGATCAGTGCCGCCTTGTCTTCAGTGTCGATGGCGAGTGCCGCTGTCGCCGGGACAAGGTTGTGACGATCAGCTTGTTGGGAAAAATCGACTTCATATGCCCCACTGCGATTGTGGTCGGCGCCTCGTGTCCCAACCGCCAGTCCCAAGGCCATGGTTTGAAGTGAGCGGGGATCGTAGCCAGGCAGTTCAAGCCCTTTCACCTGGGCTGCAAACTGAATTGAGTCACCGCCGATAGATTCGGCCAGCCGCCGACTCCCTTTGGCCAATTCCCTTCCGAAGCCCTCGCCCGCACCAATCAACTCGATCGCTCGCAGCAGTGCGGCGCCGTCGCCAAAACGCAACCACGGTTGATCCAACTGCCCACGCTGAACACATTCCATGGCGAAGGCAATCGTGCCGCCGGCACTGATTGTATCGATCCCCAATTCGTCACACCGGCGGGAGGCATTCAAAACCACATCAGGATCTCCGACTCCGCAGAGTGGGCCGAGCGCGAACAGGTTTTCGTATTCCAAGCGAACGCTATCGGCACCCTCCTGATCGCTCAATGCGTAAAGATGTTCGCAGCCAATCGTACAAGCGGCACAATAGGCACGCGTTCGTTTCCGAGCGATCGACATCGATTCTGGTGAAAGCGCCGCGGCGGCTTCGAAATGACCCTGTTGGAAATTGTGGGTCGGCAACGTATTCAATCGATTGAACAATAGGACGTTTGTGGCTGTGCCCAATTCGCGGTACCTCTCCGTGGCTGGCCCCATGGATTTCTTGGACATCGCCTTGGCCAGTTGCAGGAGGGCGTCGGGTGCGGCCCACTGACAGGTTTGTGTGCCGCGTACGGCAATTGCTTTGATGTTCTTGGCACCCAAAACGGCACCGCTGCCACCGCGACCGGCGTGCCTGCCATCGTGCGAAATCGTGGCGTACCGAACAAGGCGTTCTCCGGCCGGGCCGATCACGGCAAACTGCCAGCCCGAGGAAAAGTGTGCCGTCAATTGGCGCTGCGTATCACTGCACGTCGCGCCCCACAGGGACTCGGCAGGTTCAAGGCGCACATCGTCCTGATCAATCACTAAGATGGAGGGCGATGCGGCCATACCGGTCACCACCAAGGCGTCGCAGCCAACTCCCTTGCCCGTAATGGCGAAGCCACTGCTGGCCAGTGAATCATTGATCCGGTCGGTCAGTGGGCTCTTACTGACGACGGCAAACTTGGCTGACGTCGTCAGCGGGCTGCCAACAAGCGGGCTGAACACAAACGCGATGGCTGCTTCCGACGACAAGGGATCGCAAGTGGCGGATCCATGTTCCAACAGTAGCCACGTTCCCAGACCACTGCCGCCAAGAAAGCTGCGTAGAACGGATGCGTCGAGCGGGACCCGTCGCGCCGTGACGGGTGTTTGATCATCAGGGCCGAGATTGACTGAAAGGTAGTTGCCGTGATAGCCGCCTGGGACGTGTCTGTGTTCGGTGGTCGAGGGTGTGAGATTTGGGTCGGCTCGGTCTTTCTGCATGTCAGCCTCCTGCATCGGCCGACAGAATCAACAGACAACTTCCGTCCACCAGAGGCGTCGATGCGTCGGAAACGAATCGTTCGCCGTTCACGTTGGCGGCAAAGCCGTCACGCAGACCATCTTGGTCGAAGCAGTCGCGGGCCAAGTTGGGAAACCGGTCGCTCAATCGCCGAACCACGTCGATTAACAGTGCCGTTGTCCCAGCAATTTCGACGGTCGTTGTGGCGACACCGGTACGATGACGGGGAATACCATAAAACTCGACTCGAATGCTCATCAGTCGTTTGGTACCACCCAGATGTTCCGATAGACGACCGGGTTGCCGTGGTTTTGCAGGTAGATCGGGCCTGGCGCGTTGCCTGGCTTGGACGGGGCTGCAGTCGTGTTTCGCTCGCCCGGCAATTCAACGTCCTTGTGAATGACCACGCCGTTGTGACGCACGGTGACACGTGGGTTGGTCACGACTTTACCGACGTCGTCATATTTGCCGGCCGTGTAGTCGACATCGTAGGTCTGCCAGGTCAACGGAGAGAAGCACATGTTGACGTCGGGGGCTTTTACCGAGTAAAGGCCGCCACACTCGTTTTGCTTGCCATCCAGACCGAACGAGTCGAGCATCTGGCATTCGTAGCGACCCTGCAAGTAAATACCACTGTTGCCGCGTCCTTGGCCGCGGTCTTGCGGTTGGTACGGCAAACGAAATTCGATATGCAATTGGTGACTGCCAAACTTCTGCTTGCTGGTACAACCTGCCTGCAACAGACCGTCCGTGACTTTGCCGCCAGAGAAATTCTCAGCACTCGTGCCGGCAAACAAGACTGTTGCGCCGGCAGGCGCCTGGGCACCCATTGTCGGACTCTCTCGTGTGATTTTCTCCAAGGTGCCCGTCGCATTGGCTTCCTTCGCGTTGATGTGCAGTTTTCCGCCTTTGATCTCGCCCTGGGCGCGATCGTCCGCAAAGACCACCACACCATCTTTCAATTCGCCTGGCACGGATCGTTTCTCTCCGCCATCCCAACCGTCTCCCGGCAGGCCACCTATGTAGGAAACCGAACGAAATTTTCCATCACCCAGCGCGATCACCTGCACGCCAAGCTTGAGTTTGTTACCGTCGACGACGATTTCCCCGCTGTATTCGCCCTGGTAGGCAAAGTCGGCATCGGTCTTGGCCGGATCGGTGTAAGTCGGCCCCTTGGCCTGGACGGTCGAGGCGAACAACCCAACGCAGCAAGCCAGAACAGCCGACATTTTCGAATGGCACAACATGGTGTTTCTCCCAAAAAATACGAATAAATCAACACAACGGCAGTCGACCGACGGCGTGTATTCTGAATCACGTTACCGAGACTTGCAAGCAACCAAGATGCGATTCCGTGCCGTCAAGCCGGGCGATTGTCGAGACGATCGGAAACGGACACGTTAGAATAGAAGACGCAGCCCTCATCTGGGCGGGATCCAAGGGAGAGTTCTAACCGTGAATCCACGTTTGACCTCATTTCGAAACAGCACGAACGAGTATGGCAGGATCATGACGAAAATGGAGAAAATGAACTCATCGCGAAACCTGATGGTCAAGTCGCTGGCCGTTTATTGTTTCTGCCTGCTTCTTCTGACGGGTTGCGATCAAGTTAAATTCAAACCCGTCCACGGCCATCCGCCACCCCCCGCTAAGGCACAACCCCGCGTTGCCGTGGTGAACACGCCTCAAGCAAATTCGACTGCCGACCAAGCGAAGAAACAGCGTACGTCACAACCTCGACCAGGCAATCAAAAAGACGAATCCGATCAGGACGAGAATCCCAAGTTTGACACAACGTCGGAATTCTCGTTCGATGTCACCAGTTTTGGAGCATCGACATTTTCCAGGAGCGGTTCGGGCAAGCACACGTCGAAACACCCAGTCCTTGCCAAAGAAGAAGCGATCAAGCTGGTGGTAAAACTGATCGGCGACTCGGTGGACTATGGACCGACGCTGGTCGTATGGTTGCTCGATCAGTCCGACAGCGGACGCGGCAACATCATGGATCTTGGTCAGCAGCTAAGTGCGCCTTATGCCGAATTGACAAAGGGACAACCCGAGAACTCTGTCAGGTTGCTGACTGCCGTGGTTTCATTTGGCGAAAAAGTTGAATTCACCATTGATCCCCCAACGGCAGATGCGAGTCGAGTGATCGAGGCAATATCGACCTTGAAGGAAGACAAGTCGGGCAAGGAGATGACCTTTTCCGCGGTCGGGGCGGCGCTGGAAAAGTATCTTCCGTTTCGCACCAAGCAACGACGAGAAGTGATCTTCATCGTCGTTACAGATGAAGCTGGCGACGATGGAGAAATGGTTGATTCGGTGGTTGTCGATCCTCGCCGTTACGGGATACCGATTTATGTGCTCGGCGTGCCGGCACCGTTTGGCCGTTCCGCGGGGATGGCGCAGACCGCCGAGGCACCGATCGATTATCGGCCGTCAGGCGCCTGGCAGCCAATTCGGCAGGGCCCGGAATCTCGGCTGGCGGAACGAATCCAATTGGGATTCTGGGGCGGGTCTACCGATATGGACTTACTTGAATCTGGCTTTGGTCCGTTCGCCTTGGAACGGCTGGCTGCAACATCAGGCGGTCGCTTCCTGGCGCTGCGGCCCAGCGGCGGGTACGGATCGCAGTGGCCATCGCCCGGCGTCCCGCGCTTTGATCCCAAGAAGATGCGCCGTTATGCGCCGGACAACACGACGGACGAGGAATACCAGAAAAAACTCGACGGAAACGCGGCCTGCCGTTCACTGACCGAAGCAGCGCGACTGTCCGACCTGGAACTGATGGCGTTCCCCGACCAGGAATTCGTCAAGCAAAGTGAGGCACAACTAACGACGCTCCTGGCGAAAGCGCAACAGGTTGCTGCCAAGCTGGAGCCAGCAATCATCAAGTTGCACGAGACGTTGAAGAAAGGTGCAAAGGATCGCGAGAAGCTTACCTCGCCACGCTGGCAAGCCGGCTACGATTTGGCGATGGGTCGCGCCACCGCCGCACGAGCCCGGATCGAGGGCTACAACGCGATGTTAGCCGCCATCAAACGCGGCAAGAAGTTTGAAGACGAGTCCAGCAACACATGGGTCCTGGAATCGGCTGACACGATTGAAGCATCCAGCGCGCTAGAACGGCTGGTGGACGATGCGAAGGAGCATCTGCAACGCGTTGTCGATGAACACCCGGGGACGCCCTGGGCATTGATTGCCGAACGCGAATTGGCGATGCCAATCGGCTGGAAATGGACGGAACGGTAACAGTGGGCCGGTCAGGAGACCAGCCCACAACGTGTGGATTCATGCAAATGCCAGCTGTTGTGGCACGGTCTCCTCCACCGCTGTTGTGGCACGGTCTCCCGACTGTGACACGGTGGCTAGTTGGACAGCGCCAGTTTACCGTCCTGGCCCTTGAAATCATGTAGTTTTTGACATTGGGATCAAGGGATGCAGG
>JASLPZ010000334.1:0-7742 GCA_030744725.1 Pirellulaceae bacterium | reverse complement strand
GCATGACAGACAGTATGTAAGACCGGTCAACTTGAGAAAACAGCCAACTTTTGTTGCTTGCTGAGCAAGAGATGGGTGGACGAAGCGATCACCAAAACCACATACTGACGTCTTTGATTCGAAGATGAGGTGAAACTGATGGTGGAAACAGCGAAGTTTGAGGAAGCCGAAGTCGCAAAGATCGAAGAGACGCACGTCGTCATGGCGGTCGGCGTTGGTGACCGAAACGTGTGTAATATCTTGTTCGGACGCAAGCCGTTTGTGAAAGCTGCCTCCGACCCGGCAACTGCGAAAGAGATCCGCATCCTCCGCGTTGACGTTGCAAATGAAGAAGAACTTACTGAGTTAAAGGCCAGAGTCATGGAAGCCAAGGGCGAACTCGATCCGGGTCTCGAGTAATCATCACGACAGTCAACCGATCGGCCGGAATCTACAAGGCCGGCTGTGAAATCGCCAACTAGGATTGAGCCGAACCCCCTCATGCGTGCGGGTTGGCAGTTCGGCGTAGGGACGCGCCGTTTTCGCTGTCTAACTCTGCGGTCCAAGGTTCCTGCCTGAGCCCCCCCACAAGGTCGGTGCAGTTTGGCTACGGTCCCACGTTCCAAATCCGAGAAACAAATCCAAGCCCATCAATGAGCTGGTAGGAAACACGATCGGTGGGCAGAACTCGGTTCGTGGAGGCTCGTCGAGCCTGCTGACCGTTTGTAATGACCCTGAGGGATCGATGGAATTTATGTCATATTTCTCACACAATCCAATCTGGTGTGGAACGCAAACAGAAGCTCAACCGTCAAAATCGAGCCGATCACTCGGGATTCCTCTCATTCCGTTTGCGTCGCGAACTACACCCCAAGTGGTGGGTGAGATTAAAGGCATTTGAACCGTATGAGGGCCGTTGCGGGATTTTGAGCAGGAGCGTCAAATCCCCGTGCTTTCAAGGGTTAACGCGCTTTTTCGTTGCATTCATTTTGGCAGCAATTACAATCCAAAAAGTGGTCTAAAACTACCTAAACTGTTTTTCCAGACACCCCGATCTTTCTATTTTGACAACAATGGAAGGGTGAAAGTACGCCTTTTCAGCGTGCTTGGCGCGCTTTTCGGCGCGTGGAAGATCGAGGTGATTTGACGCCCTTTACGACGGCTCCCTTGTCGCTTTTCGAGGTTTTGGTTTATGAGCGTCCGGCGATTTCAAATGTCGCAGTGGGAATATAAGAAAAGGCACAAACGCCGAGGCGAACGTTTGCAGCGTTCGCAACGTCGATTGAAGCTGGAGTCCCTTGAGGAACGGCGGCTGTTGGCTGTCGGTCCGCAATTAGCGGGGATCCAGCCCAACGACGGAGCATTGCTGCAGCACGGTCAGATTCGGGATATTGCGCCCAGCGAGCTTGTATTTCGGTTCAACAGCGGCGAATCAATCGATCCTGCGACCTTGGCAGGGATCCAAGTAACCCGCGCGGGGCTCGACGGTCAGTTTCAGCGCGCCGATGCGGCAACGGATTTCAACACCAATGGAACGGTGTTGGTGGATTTCGTGGCGAAGAACGTGGGCGCATCGGGCGATGGGATCTCATTGGAGTTCATCCGCAACGATTTGGGCAATGGTGTTCCTCCGAACATTGCGGTTCGAAACGAAGCGATATTCGTCGAGTTGAACAGCAATTCCACAACTCCCACGACGGCTGGAGAATTGCGCGACTCGATCAACAACGACGGACCAGCGAGCACATTGATTGGAGCGTCCATTCGCATTGGTGGCGGCAGCCCGTCGACGAAGATCGGCGATGTTGACATCAATTACTCGCCGGTGGTCTTGGATGGTGCCAACCGGGCGGCCGCCACGTCGAATTTCAATGCGGGCAGCAAATTGCAGATCAAGTTTCGTGCGGTCCAAACTGGGCCTGAAGGCAACGGAACTCGAATCTTCGTCACCAGGACGAACCGCGGCGGCGTAAGTCCGCCGGTTGTCAGCGTCAACGACGGCAACGTCACGATCGATTTGAACTCGAACTCCGCATCGCCGACGACAGCCGGCGAAGTAGTCAGCGCCATCAACAGTCACCCTCAAGCCAGCGCTTTGGTGACTGTGGAACTTCAGTCTGGCGATGCCGATACACTGGTTGGTTCACGAAACATCAACTTCTCGCCTATTCGCCTGTTTGGCGCCAATGACGAGGATGTCGAGCCAGGATATTTGGGGCTTGGCCGATCATCACGGGACGTTACGTTCCGTTTTAAGGAGACGCTGCCGGACGATCTGTATCATGTCACGATCTTGGGTACTGGCGGTTCTGCGTTACGCAACATTAGCGGTGCCGCGTTTAACGATACGACCGAAGACGGCGTCGACGACGGAAGCGACTTCGGTTTGGATTTCGAGTTAGATTTGGGTGCGAGAATCCTATCCGTCGTGCCGCAGCCACTGACGCGCAATCCAGTAACGAATACGTTGCAACAAGCACGCGATCAGATTCACGTCTACTTCAATGACGATGACTTGTTTGCAACGGCGATCAACACATCAACTGTGAGCAGCAACCCGTCTGTTGTCGATCCGGCGTTCTATCAACTGCATTTCACCAACGACACGGTTCACAACACCGATGACGCCGTCGTTCAACCTAAGACAATTCTGTACGATCCGGCGATCGATCTTGCGGTATTGGTGTTCGCTGACGACCTCGACAACCTGGTTGGAACGGGCCCATTGCGGCTGCGGATTGGCAACACGGAAGAGATTCCGGTGGCCCCGCTGATGACGGCTAGCGCCATCGACCAGGGTTCGAGTTTCTCGACTGCCCAGGCTGTTGGTACGACGCTGAACGTGACCGGAACCGGTGCGGATACGATCGATGGCCAGACGATTACGGTTGTCGGCAGGCGGACCGCGGTCTTCGAATTTGAAAACACGGCAGTAGGTGATGGTGTTGCGCCCGGCAACATTGGGATCACTTTTAACAGCGGAATGACATCGGCGGAACTTGCCGACGCGATCGTCATTGCTGTCAACACGGGAGCGATTGGCGTGCAGGCCAGTTCAGACGGCGGAAGTCGGATTGCCTTGACAGGCGCGACCGTCGCGACGACCGGTGGTGGTTTGACTTCGGTCACTGTGCAAGCGCTCGATAGCCTCATCATATCTTCGTCAATCGACGCGATGCCCTTCGATTTGGCGTATCCAGGTGGCAATGACGATCCTGGCCATCGCGAAATCCCGGTCGAAGACCATTTGCTTGGTGGTGCCGACGCCGTTATCGGTATCGAGACAGTCTTCTACAACTTCCGTTCCGACATCGGCACCGATCAAGCGGGCGAACCGCTGTTCAATCTGATTACGGCAGCGCAAGAGGACCGGGCGCGCGAAGTCTTTCAGATCTACGGCGACGCGTTAGGCGTCCAGTTCGCCGAATCGGATACCCAGGGCTTGACGATTGCCACGGGCGACTTGCGTGCGCTTTCTCCAACGGTTCCCACGGGTCCGGGCGGCGTTTTGGGATTGGCCGGCGGCGGTGTGCTAATTCTGGATAACGCCGAAAACTGGGACGACCAATTTGGCGCGACGGATGATCCCCAAAAGTTCAGCTGGTTTGAAACGGCACTCCACGAGATCGGCCATCTGTTGTTCTTGGGCCACGCCACCGAACTGCCGCCGTTGACGATCATGGCGGGCCAGGGTATCGGTGAAGTCCTGCTGCAGTTTGGCAACCCAATCGAATCCGTTTATCCGGGTGCAGCGGATCTGATTCACGGCGAGTTTCTGCATCGCCCCGAGAGCCGCGACATCGACATGTATCGCGTTGACATACCCGAATCGGGGCTGTTTTCAGCGGAAGTGTTTGCCGAACGACAGCCCAATTCCAGCCTTCTGGATTCGGCCATGACGATTTACCGCGCCCGTTCAGATGGTTCTCACGAGCTAATCGCGCGGAACGATGACTACTACAGCAACGATTCCTATTTAGAGCTCGAACTGGGGGCAGGGACCTATTGGATTGGGATCAGTGCTAGCGGTAATAACGAATACAATCCGAGCGTTGAGGATTCCGGAATCGGTGGTGTTACGCAAGGCAACTATGACCTACGGCTGAACTTTCGCCCCGAAGCCGACCGCATTTTGCGTGACGCCACTGGCACGGAGTTGGACGGCGATGGCGATGGAACTCCAGGCGGTGTTTTCAACTCTTGGTTCGATTCTCAGACGCCTGCCGATACGATCTTCGTTGACAAAGCGGCGACGGGGGCCGCCACCGGATCCTTGTCCGCCCCTTTTTCTCGCATCTCGACCGCGTTTGCCGCGGCCGGGCCGGGCGACATCGTGCGGATCGTCGGGAATGCTGGTGCAGACCGCAATCCCGCCACGTTGGCAGACAACCTGGCCTACGAAATCGGCTTCAATCGGCTCGGCAACGTCCTGGCCGACGGTGCGACCATGGAGGCCCCGCAAGGTGTCACCGTGATGATCGACTCGGGGGCCATTTTCAAGATGTTCCGATCACGCGTGGGCATTGGTAGTTCCTCTGCCACGGTCGACCGCAGTGGTTCGGCATTGCAGGTGTTGGGAACTCCCTTGATGCTCGATGCCTTTGGCCGAGTCGTTCGCGATGGCGAAGGTGTCGTGATCCCAGGCAGTGTCTATCTCACCTCGCTGCACGACAAGACGATTGGTCTGGACGGCAACCCCGATGCCTTTCCTCCGGACGCCTCGCCGGGCGATTGGGGCGGTCTGTCCTTTAACGTCGACACTGATCTGGCAGACGCTAACCGCAGCGATCACGAAGCCCGTGGGATATTCCTGAACCACGTTAACAACGCCGACATTCGTTACGGTGGTGGTAACGTGGTTGTCGACGGGATTCCGCAGATCGTGGCGCCCGTCGATATATCTGATGCGCGACCAACGGTGTCTTACAACTCGATCACCCTCAGCGCCGATTCCGCAATTTCGGCCAGCCCAGACAGCTTTGCCGAAACCAACTTTCACACACTCAATTTCCAATTCACACCGTTTACTTCAGACTACCAGAGGGTTGGCCCGCATATTGTCGGTAACCGGATCACGGACAACTCGATCAACGGACTGTTTGTCCGTGTCTCCACGCCCGCAGCCGGTGAACTGCAGACACTGACAGTGGCTGGTCGTTGGGATGACAACGACATCACTTATGTGCTTGCCGAAAACTTTATTGTGCAAGGCACACCGGGTGGACCTGTGCAGGAATCGTCCCCACCGAGCGTCGAGTTGGTGACGTTGAATGCGGCGCTCGACCTCCGTGTGACTGGCGTCGGTGGAAATATCTCCGACGGTGAGACACTTGGACTGGTCAACGCGCTCAGTGGTATCCTGACGACATTCGAATTTGAATCCGCCGGCGACGGAGTTGCCAGCGGAAATCGGACGATTGCGATAACACCGGGGATGAGTTCGTCGGTGTTGGCGATGACCATTTCCGGTGCGGTAAATTCGGCAAACATTGGCATAACGGGAAGCGTCAACGGCAGTAACATCACATTCAGCGGAGCGGCCGATCACATCCTTTCCGTAGGCTTGACCACTATTTTGCCAGGTGCCGCCCTGGCGCCCGGCGACTACGCTTATCGTGTTGTGTTCGTGGATGCCGATGGCAACGAAGCCGCGCCTTCCGTACCGACGGACACGATCACGCTGGCGGGTAGTCAAAACGTCATTCAGTTGGCACGATTGCCGTTGCCCAGCGCTGGCTTCGATTCTCGCCGAATCTACTGTTCGTCCGATCCCGCGGCTGGCGTTCCTATCTACACGCTGGTGGCGGAAATCAACGCCACCGATACCACCTTCACGGACACGGGCGAACAGATCGGTGGCGAACTTCGCGTCAATCTGGATGATCTACGTCCACGCTTGGATGCAAGACTGGCGATCGATCCAGGCGTGGTGGTCAAGATGAACGGTGCCACGCTCGAGACGAGATTCGGTGGTCAGATCATTGCCGAAGGTCTGGACGGCCAGGAAGTGATCTTCACGTCGGTGAACGACGATCGTTTTGGACGTGGTGGGACCTTTGATGTCACAAACAATACCGACCGGTCGATACCCACACCCGGCGATTGGGGCGGGATCTTCTTTGGCCCCTCGACACGCGGCAGCCTGGACCACTCGCAGGTATCCTACGCCGGTGGTAACGTGCGGATAGCGGGTAATTTTGCCAGTTTTAATCCAGTCGAAATTCAGCAGGCTGGTGTCCGCATCGCGCATTCCTTACTAGAGCACAATGCCGATGGTGTCGGAGCCACAGCCACCCCCAATCGAAATGGACGCGGCACAAATGACGCGGCACTGATTTTCGTGCGTGGTGCACAGCCAGTCATCATCGAAAACACGATGGTGGATAACGCTGGGCCGGTAGTCAATATCAACGCCAATGCCTTGGACGCGACCCTGCAGGCCGACGTTGGTCGCACGACCTACAATCGCGGCGAAAACGTCGACTCGCCGATTGGCCTGCTGACAGGATACGGGAACAACCAAGGTCCCTTGGTGCGATTGAACCGGCTTGCTGACAACGAGATCAACGGAATGCTCGTCCGGGGGGCGACGCTAACGACCGCGTCGGTGTGGGACGACACGGACGTGGTCCACGTCTTGCTCGATCAGACAATCTATGTGCCCGACCAGCACACGTTGGGTGGTTTGCGTTTGCAAAGTAGTCCAACGGAGAGTCTCGTCGTGAAACTACGAGGGGCGAACGCGGGCTTCACGGCCACAGGGCGTCCGCTTGACATTACCGACCGAATTGGCGGCAGCCTGCAGATTATTGGTCAGCCCAGAAGCCCAGTGGTCTTGACTTCGATTGGTGATGACACGGTTGGCGCGGGTTTCGAGCCGGATGGAACTCCCCAAGTCGATACGGATAACAACGGAATTGATACCGGTCAATCCGATTTTCCACGGTTGCCCACCGGGCCTGAAGTCAACAACGGCTTGTTGGTCGACAATGACGTACTAGTCAATATGTCGGGGCATTTCGAAGCGCAACCGACGGCTGGCGGAAACATCAGATTCCTGGGCGGTGGCAGCGGCGTGACAGTCCAGGGAACGACCATGCTGGCCGTCAATCAAGACTTCATTTTTGACTTCGTGAATTACATCGATGTCGGCAATGCCGGCGCGGCGATCAATCTGGAGGCGTCAACGATCACCCAGCAACCCACGCTGGTATCTGACGACGTTGTTGTCAGCCGCGGGAGTTTTGCGGGAGCCAACGGAACGGTCACCTGGGCAGCCGAGACCTCATTTTTGGACGGAGTCGCCGTTCTGTTCAACGAGTTGACGTTTGACAGTACATCGGCGTTTGGCGCTCTGCAGTTCATCAGCTACCTGGACGAAGATGTGCAGGGAATCAGTGACGACTTTCTCTATCCATCTGGTACCCCCGGCGACGCGGATTTTCGCGCATTTACTTTGGATGGTCCCCAACGATTCGGTTTCAGCCACGGCGGGTTCTATTTCGCTGGCCCCGAACAGGTCAACGCAACCTACGATGGTTGGGCGGCCGATCAATTCAACGAACTACAGACCGCGATCACCGGTGCGGGTACCACGTATTCGATAGCGGGCAACATCGACACCACCAGCCTGCCACCCTTTATCGACCCAGCTTTGGGCCAAGTGCACGGCCCTCGAGATGTCACGACCGCCTTCGCCTGGACGCTCGACCCAACGGCTACCACAGCAACTGTGACTTCATTTCTTGAGTTGGCGACCGCAT
>JASLPZ010000333.1:0-7757 GCA_030744725.1 Pirellulaceae bacterium | reverse complement strand
ATGGTGGCTCGTCCTTGGAGAGCGCTGCGACGATCTCCATTGCCGCCGCGAAGATCTGGTCATGCTCGCCAGTCTTGAGCATGTCATACCATCGGCGTCCCTTTTCCGTAGCGAGGATGGCGGGTTCGCCATTGAGAAGTTGAGGCATCAGCCCATACATCTCGGCATGATCAGAAACAACGATGTAGTCTAACGGCCGAGACAGTTTCACTCGCAATCCATGCGTCGAAACGACTTCTTCTCCGCGTGCGAAGCGAAACGCCTGTTCTTGGCCCAAACGGCACATTGTGCCTGCGTCCACGGAGATCGCAGTGTGAAGATGGGTGTCCCCCCACAAGACCTTTGTCGGGTAGTTGCGCCCAGCGTAAGGGGAGTATTCTTGTTTTCCGATCGAGCGAACCACGCCGTCTTTCGTCGGCACCTGGTCTTGTCCGAAGGCCGTCGCAGGCGATCGGAGCAAGACGCCTGTTAGCACGAACAGCGAAAGCGCGGTGGCGATTTTCATGATTGCCCCTTGCGAAAGTATGTCGTTCATTGCTGTCTTCATGAGCGGCCTCGCTTGGATGTACTATTCCTATTCAATCCTGATTGTTCGCAGCGTCTTTGAGCGTAGATAGCTCTCGATCGCCTTCTCTTCCAACATCTCGAATTTGATGTTTGGCCGAGAGAGGAGCTGGTTAATGTCCTCTTGGTACTCCCACTTCTGCCAATCCCTGAGATCCTTCGCGATCTGACCGGCGACAACTGGGTGGTTCGCCAACGCAGCCCCGTACCCGCGTGTGATGCGATCTCGCAGGTGCGTGTGCCCGCTGCGGCCGTGCACTGAAAGTGCTGTAATTACAGCTCGAATTTCTGCCTCAGTACGTTTGGGGTCGCGAAGGTACTTGTCTTCAATAGCTTGAACTGCCTGGACTTCATCGACTTCGATGTACGCGGTCGACCACGCTGAGAGGTTCGTTGCTGATCCAAATCTCTGGCAACCGTTGAAGGAATCTACAATTAAATCGCGATCGGCTGCACTGGCATCTTGTGCCAGCAAGAGAATGGCCAACGAGCGCCACTTGATGTACTCTCGTTGGTGCAGTAGCGGCCGCAGTTCATCTCTTGAGACGAATGACGCTATCTTCTTGATGACGCTGTAGGGTGCGCGCCCGAGCTCCAAGTACGCCAATTCGAAGATCGCTGGATTCTTGTGCCCCAGCAGCGGCAAGAAGAATTCGTAGCGTTTATTTGGACCACTGGCGACGGCCCAACCGTCAGCGAAGGTCACAATTCTTCGAATCACGGTTTTGAAGTCAGCGTCCGCGACTCCGATGCTCTGCCAAGGCGCCCCTCCGGTGGTGCGAGCCAGCACCACAACGTAACTTGGATTCGCCTTGAGCTGGCGACGCGTATAGCTATCGACAAAGAGATCAATGTCTCCAACGACAGCATCGCCCTTTAGCAACTCAACCGCTGTGAAACAGAACGGATGGTCCGGATCCTCGCGCGCGAAGACGATGGTCTCACTCAAGGTCACTTCGTCGGCCGCGGTCTTGGTCGGCAACGCCATACAAACTGGACAAGCCTCAACACGCAGTGGCAAGAGACCGACGATGCAGACGGTGAACAAGGCGTGAACCTGGATCTGTTGTTTGGTTAACACAACTGTCGGATACTCCTCAAGGACCTTTCGCCGCTACCTCGAATCGGGGACGTGTCATGCTGGTTGGATTCAATCGGTGACATTCCGAGATCCCTCAGTCTCGGGCAGATTCATAACGGCGAATGCCAGCATGATCCAAAACCCCTCCATGATGATAGCCGGCGGATCTTCAATGTCCACCTCGAAAGCCTGGTCGAATTGTCGGTGATCGGTGCGGGAAGATGGCTTGCGATCTGCAACGAAGTCCGCAATGCGAAGATCTGGGATCTAGTGCGATCCTTGCGGGATGGAGGCCCACGACTCATAATCCACTGACTCAGATTCGAGCGTCCGCTGGTGGGGCTTGAAAGAACTCTGGCGTTGTCGCCACAGACCTCAATTCGACAAACATTTAAACTCGGCGAGGATCGGATGAACGACCGCAGTTCGCTTTGCTTTTCTTGGATCATGCTGGGGGTGCTCGTGCTTTTGGGATCAGTCATTTCGAATTTAGCCAGTTCGAATTTGGCTCGAGCGGACGAACCGTTTATCCCGCGACTTCAAACCAAGCCACCCGGTCCGGCACTCAGTCCTGCAGATGCGATCGCGCGGATGACAGTACCCGATGGATTCAAAGTGGAACTGGTCGCCAGCGAGCCTGACATTGTGAACCCCGTTGCAATGACGTTTGATCAACGTGGCCGCATCTGGATCACGGAGAGCTTCGAGTATCCGCGTTTGAAGCCAGGTCCGGGTCGTGATCGCATCAAAGTGCTGGAAGATACCACGGGCGATGGACGCGCAGACAAAGTCACCATTTTTGCGGATGGTTTGAATATCCCTTCGGGCATCGCCGTGGGCCATGGCGGCGTCTGGGTGGCCAATGCGCCGGATATTCTTTTTCTGCAAGATACCGACGGCGACGGGAAGGCGGACAAGCGCAAAGTCGTCGCGACGGGATTCGGCCGGACCGACACACACGAACTTCCCAACTCGCTGACATGGGGGCCGGACGGTTATTTGTATGGACTCAATGGCGTATTCAATCATAGTCACGTCAAGCAACAGAACCGTGACTTCAAATTCACCTGTGCCCTATTTCGAATCCATCCCCGCACACACCGCTTCGAGCTGTTCGCCGAAGGTACCAGCAACCCTTGGGGAGTTGCCTGGGATCCGGAAGGGAACGCATTCCTCAGCGCCTGCGTGATCGATCACTTGTGGCACATTGCTGAAGATGGCTATTACCATCGACAGGGCGGTCCCTACCCGCCCTTCACCTGGAAGATCGAATCGATCGTCGACTACAAACACCAGGCTGCGGCATATTGCGGTATCACGTACTTTGACAGCGACGCCTATCCACCCGAATATCGCGGCCGGCTGTACATGGGCAACATCCACGGCAACTGCATCAACGTGGACATTCTGCACCGCAACGGTAGCACCTACCGCGGTGAAAAGGCGCCTGACTTCCTGACAGCAAACGACGTCTGGTTCATGCCCGTGGCGCAAAAGACCGGCCCCGATGGGTGTCTGTATGTCTTGGATTGGTACGACCGATTTCACTGCTATCAGGATGCTCGCGCGAGGCCCCGCGAAGTCGATCGCGGCCATGGTCGGTTGTATCGCATCCGTTATCAGGACTCGCCACGCGCCGCTTCATTCGACCTGGCAAAGGAATCGGGCGACCAACTGATCGAGCGGCTCGGCAGCCCCAATGTTTACTTTCGCGAACAGGCCCAGCTGCAATTGGTTACGCGTGGCGACAGCGAAACGCTTGCCAGCGTGCTGGACCTGGTGATCGATAAGTCCACGCCTCGTAAGGCGCGGATGCGCGCTTTGTGGACGCTGGTCAGTCGCGGCCGTCTGGACCCTGCCATTCATTACCGCCTGCTGGGTGATCCTGATCCAGGCTTTCGTGCTTGGGCCGTCCGCGCGGCTGGCAACTTTGGCAGCCGCACCGACGATGCGGTTCGCGCCAAGATGCTGACGTTGACCAAAGACAAGTCGCCCGAGGTCCAGCTGCAGGTCGCCGTCGCTTGTATGAAACTCGAAGGCGTCGATCCCTTGCCCATCCTTGTCGACCTATTGGCTTACAGTGGTGACGATCCGCTGATCCCACACATTGTCTGGCAGAACCTGCACCCGCTGTTGCAGGATCGCAGCAGCGAGTTCCTCACACTGGTCAAGAAGCACGACCTTGCCACGGCACCCAACCTCAAGAAGGTCCTCCCTCGAGCGACTCAACGCATTATCGCTGCTCGGAAGTAGCGACCGTCCATCGACACTACCCCTACCGATTCGCCGATCCATTGACAATGGCTATGCTCGATTTCTTGCTTAGCAGTGTTCGATCTTTTATTGTCGTCTTTCGCGGAGCGAAAGCACGTTCCTTTCGCGGAGCGAAAGGCGACTATCGGACAGTAATTCCTCGAACGATCCTTACCTCGGCTCGACGTTGGCCCGCGACACGGCTCGTGCTAATCACACTTGTCGCGGTGTCGATCGCGCGGGCAAATGCGCGCGCCGCGGAGGCCGAAGTCGACAACGTCGTTACGTTGCTCGAGTTTGTCATCGACGTTGATCAAGAGACGGCCGCCAAATGTCTGGAGACGCTCCGGGCGGCAGTTCAATCCGGCGAGATTGATCAGGCTCGTTTGACGACGATCCGCAAACAACTGGGTGAGAAATTCGCCGCCATTCTAGCCGCGGGCCCGGAGAACCCACTATACATGGATGTTGCTTTGGTCGCCGGGTCATGGGGCGACACGCGCGCCGTCGAGGCGTTACAGAAACTTGTTAGCACACCTGACAGTGGTGAAGAAGAACGCCTTGCGGCTCTCGACGCGCTAGCCGCCACGCGAGGATCTCGGCTGCTCGCGTTGGCACCCGACTTGCTGGTCGAACCGAATGCGTCATCGACGTTTGTTTCGCGCGTGCTGACTTCACTGGGGCGCTACGATGCGCCCAGTGTGGCCGACATCGTCCTAAAGTCCTATCCACGACTGGCTGCCAATGTCCAACCACGTGCCATCGAACTGCTCACTCAACGTCCGTCGTGGAGCAAACGGCTCATCGAGTCGATAGGCAAGGAACCGCTGCCCACCAGCGTCTTGAGTGCCAATCAGGTGGCACGGTTGCAAGCGAGTCGTGACGCCGAACTGGTGGAACTCGTTCGCACATGCTGGGGCACCGTTCGCACGGAACGGAATCCGCAACGCACGCAGGTCATTGGCGACATCCGTGAACTACTGACCTCGACGATCGGAGACCCGTTGCGAGGACAGCTTGTGTTCAACAAAGTCTGCGGCCAATGCCACAAGATCTACGGCCAAGGGCAGGAGGTCGGACCGGATATCACACGCAACGGTCGCGCCTCGTTTGATCAACTGTTGTCCAACGTCTTTGATCCCAGCCTGGTGATCGGCGCGGCCTATCAGGCGCGGACGGTCATCACCACTGAGGGACGCGTGTTGACCGGTCTGGTGGCGGAAGACAACGAGCAACGATTGGTGCTCAAGATCCAAGGCGGCAAACAGGAAGTGGTTCCACGCGACAAGGTCGACGAAGTGGTGATCAGCAAATTATCACTGATGCCCGAGGACCTGGAAAAACAGCTGAAGCCGCAGGAGCTTGTCGACTTGTTTCAGTTCCTGACACTGGATCACGCACCGCAAGATCCCCAGGCGGCACTAATCCCTGGGGCCCCTGAGAAGGCACACTGAACCAGACGGCCAGGCACATCTTTGGAAACCGTTCAGGTCCAGAGGTCGTGAACGCGATTCTTGATCTTCCTCCTATCAAGCTGAGCCGCCACCCAGGCGACATCAAGCGAAAAGAGTACGACCACGGCCAAGACTTGGCCCTACTTCCGATCTCGTCTTTCGTCTTCGAGTCGCTGAAACAGTCGCCGCACATCCCCGGCACCCAGCACCGTCGTGACGATTGTCAAGAGGGCGAACAGAGTTAGACTGGCTACCAAGACGAATTTCCAGATCGTTATCCAATCCATCATCATTCCTCAGCACGTAAGGGCGGTTTCAATTCCGTAGATCGTCGGTCGGGTACCAGCAGCGAGACGATGACAAACACCGCAAACGTAAAGGCAACGCTGAACAAACCGACGCGAGCGCTGCTCAACATCGCCGCCGCAGCCTCTTCTGTCACCGGTTGACCAGTCACCGAGAGCATCCAGCCAGCCACCGGGCCGCGAATTGGTCCCAAGCCTAACACGGCCGAGCAGCCCGCCAGCAGCGCGCAGAAAGCGCCGGACGAACTGGCTCGCCGCCAATACAATCCACCGATCAGCAGAGCAAACGCGCCGGTGAAGTAAATCGCGCCGGTGATCGCCATGTAATCCCAGATGTCATCACCACCTTCGTAGAACAACCCCCAAGCCCAAATGTAGCCGCCGATGACAACGATCAAGAAACGGGTCAAACGAATTCGGGACATCGTCGACAGGGGCTCGCGCCGCAACGGTGCAATAACGTCCTGGACAATCACGCTGCTCCAGCACAACAAGTAACTGTCGTGAGTCGACATGAATGCCGCGATCATCGCCGCTGAGACCAGCCCCACAATACCCACCGGCAACAACCTGCCCATGAAGACCGGCATGGCGTACAACGCGCTGACCGGTTCCTGACCTTGGCTCAACACACCGTCGCCAACGCCGAACCATGGCCCCAATTCGGGGGTGACGTGTGTCACAAACACGAAGGCACAGATGCCCCAAAAACAGGGTACGATCAATCGAATCGCAAAGGCAATCGACGACCACGTGAACTGCCGTTTGACCGCAGTCGAACTCTCCATCGACAACGCACGCGCGATCGCCGTCGGCCAAACTGCGCAACCGACCAACCCCAACACAGCCTGCCAGGCGACATACTCGGGGCCGAAAGCAGATGAGGCCAGCGGATCAAAACCGCCGTCCCCCATTTGCGCCTGCACTACATCAAAAATGGGTTGCCAACCCAGCTGGTAAATGGCCATCCCTGTCGCCAACAGCATCCCGCAAGAGAGCACGACAAACTGAACGTAGTCCGTGATGACGACCGAGATCATTCCGCCCAGTACGGTGTAGACCAACACCAAGGTCAGCAACGTCGTCATGACCATGGGCAACGCCCATCCCGTGTGCGAGAGCCCCGTGACACCGACAATGAACATCGAACCGACTTTGAGGAACAGCCCCATATTCAAAATGCCACCCAAGGCCAACACGATTCCACCCAGGATCCGCGTCTTACGACCGAATCGCCGTTCGTAGTATTCGGGAATCGTCAGCACACCCTGTTCACGTAACGGGCCGACGATGAATCCGGACAGCCCCACGCCCAACGTAACCAACCCCGCCAAAACACCGATGTGAAATGCCGCGAAGCCGCCCTTGAATCCCTTTTCCGCGTTGTACATCACAGTGATCAGCCCCATCTCAGTGCCGCTCATCGTGGCGACACCGAGCCATACGCCAACACCACGCCCGGCGGCAATGTACGACGTCATCGTCGTGGCATACCGTTTGACATACAGGCCGATGCCCAGCGACACCAGCAAGTACATCACCACGATGCACCAATCCCAAACAGAGAAATTCGTGCTGGCAGCTGCGGCGATGGCTTCGTTCATGGGCAGGCTAAGAGTTGAAGGGGTTAAGAGTCGAAAGATATTGGAATCTTAGAATATTGGAATCTCTGGATTACACGACACGCGCTTGTCCGGCGTCGAGCACGCATTGGAAGGGCCACATGCGTCGTTGTCAACGATGCTGTATCGCTGGATTGGATGGAAACCGGGTGTGTCGGGTAGCGACACCGTGAATGTGTCGTATCCAGGCGGCAAGGGCGAACGACGAGTTCTTTGGTTAAGTCTCGTCTCAACGGTCGGTTGTCATTTTAGAAGAATACGCTTGACAGCCTGCTGAAACCTGTACTGCTCGAAGGCCCCAAGAACGCAGCCGAGTCTATTCTCAATCGCTGCTGAGGAGGCGACTTCAGATGATTCTGACGGCCACCTACTTCGTTTACCTGACGGCAAGCATCGTGGTTACGATGTGGGTTGCCAGGACATTGTACACACGAGGAAGGATCTTCTTGATCACCAGCTTTCATGGCAACGAGAGCAT
>JASLPZ010000332.1:0-7836 GCA_030744725.1 Pirellulaceae bacterium | reverse complement strand
AATCAACACACACTACGTCTCGGGAGGGTAATCGAAAACACCAAGCAACGGTATGTTATTAATCGGGAGTTGCCTAATAGTCCTTCGTCGAAATCGCATCGAACTTGTGATCGTGACATCGCGCGCAAGCAGTGGTCAAACCTAAGAACGCTCGCCCGATCGTGTCAATCACACCGTCGATGCGGTCTGTTTCGTCTTGGCGAATGTCGGTTGGTGAATGCACCCATTCCCCCATGTACCAGAAGCCAGTCCCCAGCACCGACTCGTTGAATCCCTCGGTTGCGTGCAGCCTTGGCTGTGCGAGCAGATCGCCGGCCAGTTGCTCAACGACGAACTGGTCGTAAGGCAGGTCGCTGTTCAGCGCGCGAATGACGTAGTCGCGATAGTGGTGCGCGTTTGGCGCCGTGTGATCAAACTCATGCCCTCGCGACTCGGCGTAGCGCACGAGATCGAGCCAATGCCGTGCCCATCGTTCGCCAAAATGCGGTGATTTCAAAAGGTGATCGACTACCGCGTCAAACGCCTGTTCTGTCGAAGCGGGATCATCCACGAACGAAGAGACTTCTTCTGGCGTCGGCGGCAATCCGATCAAGGCGTAGTAGGTCCGCCGGATTAATGTACGACGCTCGGCCGGCGGTGCGGAAGTCAGTCCCTTCGCTTCGAGCTTTTCCAGAATAAAATGATCCAATGGATGCCGTGGCCAGGCTGTATCCTTGACGGCTGGCGGTTCAAGATGTCTGATCGCTTGCCATGCCCAGTGACTCGAGCGACGTTCTTCGATTGGAAATTGTTTCTTGTCAATCGGCTCCACTGCGTGTGAATCAGGCCAGGGCGCGCCCATCTCCACCCACTTCGTCAGGATCGCAATTTCAGCCGCTGGCATCTTCGATTGCGGCGGCATTTCGTAGTCGCCCATCCAGTTAATGGAATCCACCAACAGACTATTTTCAGGCTCGCCCGGCACAATTGCCGGCCCGCTGTCGCCGCCGCCAAGGAAATGGGATCGCGCGCCCAGTCGCAGATTGCCCTTTGGTTCCTCGACTTTCGGCCCGTGGCACTTGTGACATCTCGCTTCCAGCAAAGGTAAAACCTTGGTCGTTACAAATTGCAGCGTCACGTCATCGAGCTTACCGGTGCTATTTTCGGACTTCTTTGTCGCTGGCTCGTCCGCACGGACCGAGGATGAGTACCAATCACAGAGGACGCAACAAAGCGACACGACAAGCACTGTCGCGGAGAAAACAAGCGGCCTAGGTGGGGGCTTCATGTGGTGGTCTGGCATCAATGTCAGGCAACGCCATCGCAGGTTAATTGATCGCAAGGGCGCACTCTTTCGTGGGTCACGAATCCTGACACCCAGCGTAGATCCCTCCATTAAAGATGTCAATGTCCTCTTATCCACGGTAGCGGCCGACGCCGCGGCGACAAGCGAAACGGCTGCTGTTGTGCGCGCGACTCAGTCCATCGCTGACAAGTCATCATGGTAACGGCTCGCGTTGATGTCTCACCTCAATTAGAATTGGCGATGAATTCACTCGAAGTGGGGGCACCGGAAGAAAGGTCTGTGTCAATCTTGGCCGTTTCATTTGGTTGTTTCATGCAACGGAGCTCAGTGGTTCTGATCGGCATCGGTATACTCGTTGCAAGTTCTGTGGAAATGATGTCGACCAAGGCGGCAGAATCACAGCCGCGCGAGATCGGTTCTGACGTCGGCACAATTGAAGGCGTTGTGATCTATGAATCGGATCGCAAGCGACTGTGGAGATATCGTCGCTACTACGTGGCGGATCGCAAGAAAGGTCACCTGGCCGAGGCAGTTGTCAGCCTGTCGGAAGAATCGCTGGCTCTACGTCCCGCCAAAGGAAAGTCCCAGAGTTGGACGATCGATCAGAAGGACTATCGTTTCATCCCGGAAACGCTTGCGGTCCGAACCGGAGATCGGATCAAGTTCACCAACAGCGATCCACTACTGCACGACGTGACAACGCGCCAACGCCAAGGGCCCTCGGGCGAAGTCCTCAAACAGAACAGCTTTTCACTTCACCAACGGGAGGAGGTATTGCAGGTGTTTAGCGATGTTGGTGGAACTGAGTATCCGGTCACGTTAAACTGCAGATTCCACAGCGCGATGCGCGGTTGGGTTTACGTCTTCGATCATCCATTCTTTCAAGTGACCAAGAAGGAAGGTACGTTTCGTATCGAAGATATTCCTGCAGGGAAGTACCGACTGGTCATGGTGCATCCGGCGGGAAACTTGCGGTGGGACCAAGCGGTCGACGTCAAAGCTGGTGGAACGCATCGAGTTGAAATCCGCGTTTCACCAGACAATCTTCTTGCCACTGAAAAATAGATAGCATCTGGGAGCATCTGAAATGACATCGCCTTTGACGACCCGACGACAGGCCTTGCAGACAAGTGTGGCTGGAATTGCTGCAGTACTTGCTTCTCCAAGATTTGTATTTCCCGATCAAAACGAAGAGGAAGAACTGGTGCCGTTCCTCAACATGCCGCGAACGGGGCCAAATCGCTTGGATTGGGAAACTCTGACCGATTGGATTACACCGCAAGACCAAGTCTTCAGTGTCCAGCACAATGGCACCCCTGAAGTGAAGACCGAAGAGTTTACACTCGACATCGCTGGACTCGTCGAGCGGCCGAAGACTCTAACGATCGACGACATTCGTGGGCTCCCCAAGAGAGATCAGTTGATGACGCTCGAGTGTTCCGGTAACGGGGCAGGAAAGGGCTTCATGAATGCGATCTATAACAGTAAGTGGACCGGCACATCGTTGGTTTCACTATTGGACGAGTGTGGAATTCAAGAAGGTGCGAAAGAGATCGTCTTCATCGGCGCTGATCGCAAGGAAGAAACGCTGCGCAAAGGCACACAGCGGGAATTGTCCGTCGAGGTCCCCTTCGGCCGCAGTATGTCGATCGAAGATGTAAGGGCCAAGCAACCACTGCTGGCCTATCTGCGTAACGACGAACCGCTCGAACTCCGCAATGGCGCGCCGTTGCGGTTGATTGTTCCTGGGTGGTACGGGATCGCCAACGTGAAGTGGTTGACGAGAATCGAGGTGCGGGACACGCGCTACATGGGGCGATTCATGGCGCGAGACTATGTGACCGTGCGCGGTGAGAAGCGAGGCGGGGAAGTTGTCTTTGTAGAAACTTCGGTCAATAGGATGAATCTGAAGTCGATTGTGGCGCGTGTCACCCGCCGGGACACATCTGGGGGCTTGGTCCCCGCGAGAGCCTTTGGGGCCGTATGGAGCGATGGTACCGACCTTGCGAAGGTCGAAGTGAAAGTCGACGACGGTGATTGGAAGCAAGCCAAGTTCGATGATCGGCCACGCGCTCAGTTTTGCTGGACATTCTTTTCGATCGATCTCGGCAAACTCAAGCCTGGCAAGCACACCGTGGTGTCTCGAGCCATCGACGTGAATGGTCGCGAGCAGCCAAGCGCTGAAGACGACGAGATCGCATTGAAGAAGACATTCTGGGAAGCCTATCAGCAATGGCCTCGCGAGATCGAACTGGAGGCGTAGAACAGCTCGTCGTAATCGACCACGACCATAGGCCATGGCTTTGGCTTGCCCCGCAAAGCGGGGCGTTTGCATGAAACAACATGTTGTGGGTCTCCCGACCGGCCCACGTTTGCCACCCCGGCACGTTTGCCACCCCGGCACGGTCGCCACCCCGGCCCACGTTCACCACCCCGGCACGGTCGGGAGACCGTGCCACAACATCGGTGGATTTCTCACGCCACATGTTGTGGGCTGGTCTCCCGACCAGCCCACGTTCGGCGTTCATCCAGTTGGACGACGGCCTGGAGATCAGACAGGTTGAAACGTAGTTCTACCCAAATAGAATCGGTAGCATGGAGAACAGACAATGCCGTCGAAACGACTTGCCAATTCACAGTTGCTTGTGCTGTTGCTGGCGTGCGGTGTCGCCCTCTCGCAGATGGCAGAATCGGCACGTGCCGAACAGCGTCACAACGTGCTGTTCATTGCGGTCGACGACCTACGTCCGGCGCTAGCGTGCTACGGTGATCGCCATGCAGTAACTCCAAACATCGATCGACTGGCAAGTCACGGTACCTTGTTCCATCGCGCGTATTGTCAGCAAGCCGTATGCAGTCCATCGCGGCTGTCGCTGATGACCGGTCGCCGCCCGGATACGAGTCGTGTCTGGGACCTGGCGACTCACTTTCGCGATGCCATACCGGATGTCGTGACACTGCCCCAGCACTTCAAGAATCACGGCTATCACACTCGCAGCATCGGCAAGATTTATCATGGCAGCGGAAGTCCTTCAAAAGACCCGCCGTCATGGTCCGTCGCTCCACAGTACGATTTCGTGCGCGATCCGACCGTTCGCTATGCGTTGCCTGAGAATCTAAACGGCAAGGGACTAAAGCGATCCGCATCCGAGGCTGCCAATGTCCCTGATGAAACGTACATTGATGGGATCGTTTGTAACTCGGCGGTCGCCGCAATCGAAGAACTACAAGCCGGCCAGCAGCCCTTCTTTCTGGCAGTCGGATTTCGCAAACCGCATTTGCCATTCTGTGCTCCGCAGAAGTACTGGGATCTTTACGACCGGCAAACGATTCCGCCTCCGGTAACCAGCGGACACCCGCTAGATGCACCGGAATTGGCAGTACGCAGCTGGTGGGAGCTAGAAGGCTATACGGACATTCCCGCCGACGCCCGGCTGGCCACCGAGAAAGTCCGCGAGTTGCGACACGGATACTACGCTTGCGTGAGCTATGTTGATGCGCTCGTCGGCCGCCTTCTCGACGAATTGAAAAAGCGGAATCTCGACAAAAGCACGGTAGTCGTCTTGTGGGGCGACCATGGCTATCACCTTGGCGAACAAGGGTTATGGACGAAGGCCAATAATTACGAGTTGTCGACGCGCGTTCCGTTGATCCTGTCGGTTCCCGGACAGACGCTCCCCGGCAGAAAGACAAATGCATTGGTTGAGTTTGTCGATGTCTATCCAACATTGGCGGATCTCTGCGGACTGCCCGCGCCCGTTGGAGCGGAAGGTATTAGCCTCAAGCCACTGTTGGCTGAACCAGAGCGAGTGTGGAAGCGAGCTGTCTTCAGCCAGTATCCGAGAGCACGAAGCGGCAATCGGCACCGAAAGCACGGCGACATCATGGGCTACGCGGTGCGAACGGATCGTTATCGTTACGTCGAGTGGCAGGAATGGAAGACAAAGAAGATCATCGCTCGTGAATTGTATGATCACCAGCATGACGTCCATGAAGCGCGCAATGTCGCTGCGATGTCTGAATACAAGAACGATATCTCGCGTCTTTCTCAACTGCTGCGCAAAGGCTGGCGAGAAGTCTTGCCAGAAGTTCCAGAAAGGATGTAAATCATGTCGTTGAAACCGTTGCAATTACTTGTTCTGATTTCAGTTTTGAGCCTGATCGCCGTGTCAGCTGGTGCTGGCGAGTTCGAATCAGTCACCGTTTTTGCCAACGGCACGGACGGTTACAACATCTTTCGCATTCCAGCGATTATCAAGGCTGCCAACGGCGACTTGCTTGCCTTCTGCGAAGCACGAGAAGGAGGTGACGCGAGTGAAATCGATCTGGTCTCGAAGCGATCGACCGATGGCGGGAAGACATGGCAGGCTTGTCAGATAGTTCAGGAGAGTGACGACTTTCGCAATTTGTTTCCGAGCGATGCCCCACCACTGACCGTGGGTAATCCAGCACCGGTTGTTGATCTGCTCGATAGCCAACACCCTGGCCGAATCTGGCTTCCGTTTACGCTGGAAAACGACCGCGTGTTCGTCACCTACAGCGATGATCATGGGGCGAGTTGGGCGGCACGACGTGAGATTACAGGCGACGTAAAGAGAAAGAACTGGGGTTGGTATGCGACGGGGCCAGTGCACTCGATTCAGTTGCAGCACGGAGCACATCGCGGCCGACTCGTTGTGCCTGCAGATCATCGACTTGGCGATGGTGGAGCGGATCGCGGCCTGGAAGGCGCGCAAGCGATTCTGAGTGACGATCATGGTGCGACGTGGCGCTTGGGAGCACTCGATGATACCTATGAAGATGACATGAAGGCGAACGAGACGACGGTTGTCGAGTTGAATGACGGACGTCTCTATTTCAATACACGCGATCAAAACGGCAAGGCCAAAGGCACTCGAGCGGGAGCCTACAGCAGCGACGGAGGCCAGACGTTCGATCGCTCGTCGAGTTCCGCTTACAAGTGGTTTGTACCCGAGGCAACGCCTTTTGACCCGCCAGTCGTCCAGTGTGCGTTGTTCAGGGCAACGTCAATCACTGATGGTGACGACCTGAATTTGATCCTGTTTTCTGGCCCCGACGAGAGCGGTCCGACAGGGAAGGGACGAAGCGATTTACGACTGAGATACTCAACAGATGAAACGGCCACCTGGCACGATGGGCCGCTAATCCACGAAGGCCCCGCGGCCTACAGCGACATGGTGCGTCTGGAGCCAGGACAATTCGGTGTCCTGTTCGAAGCCGGCACGAAAGGGAAGAAGCGTTACGACCGCATTGACTTTGTTCGGTTTGCTCATGATGACTTGAACATCAAATAACAGGACTCACCAAGGAGATGACCACCATGCTCCATCAACATTTTGAGCTTTTTGTCCGAGTCGCTTGTGCGCTGTCACTGCTGGTCATCGGCTCAGTCGCAGCGCCTCTCAACGTGTTGACCGCCGCGGAAGGTGGTTACGAGGGTGATGTTATGAGTGTCGTCACAATTGACTCACTCGATGCGACAGGGCCATACAACAAGATTTGGGAACCTTACCTTGCCAAGTGGTCTGGCAAGCATTACGTCGCTGCCTATGGACTGCAACTGCGGGGTAAGTCCGATATGGGTGATATTGTCTGCTCAATCAGCCGTGATGCGGGCCAGACGTGGAGCCCTCGCATCATGGTGTTTGATCACCGAGTTCGTAACGGGATGGTCCAGTATGCGTACAACAATTCCGTCCTGTTCCGCCCTCCCGGCCAGGATGTGATCTGGCTGTTCGTCATGCGCGCGCCGATGCACTATCGCGACAGTGAGAACGCCGATCTGGTCGCCGCGTACAGCGCTGATGGAGGCTATTCGTGGCATCACGTCGAGCTGGCGATGGGCTATCAGGGGTCGCTGATTATCGTCGGGGGGATCGAGACAGTCGTTCGCGATGGTGCCTTACACTATCTCTTGCCCGCTCATCGCAATTCAAGACGCCACGACCCCCACGGCGATCGCCGGCAATTCGTGCTGGAGAGCAAAAGTTTGTTGCATTGGAAGCTATCCAGCTACGTGCCTTATCACGCGGACGATCCTGTCTTCCTCCACGAAGGATGTATCGCGCCAAGTAATCGTGCAGGTGAGCTGATGATTGTGATGCGAACGGCAGACATGAAGCGGGAGCGCCCGCTGAATCCTCCACTTGCGTATTCAGCAATCAGCAACGACGGCGGCAAGACGTGGTCGACAGCACGTCCCGAGCCAGCCTTGCCCAACTACCGCGCGAAAAACTCCTTTGAAAAAGGAGCCGATGGGAAGTTCGTCTACGTCTACAGCGACCAGACCGAGCGACGGGGCCTGTCGTACAAGACACGCGCCGTCGGAGGCCCGTGGTCAGATGCTCGTACTTTCTATGATCACGACAATCGCAACAGCTATCCCACGTTGATCGACGATGGGCCCGGTAAGTGGCTGGCCGTCTGGGACAGCTCCAACGCCCCCGATCAACGCCGCACTGCGATTCGTTTCGGACGATTGGTGACTGGAGAATAAGTAATAATTTGAAAAAGGGGTCGGGAGTCATTTG
>JASLPZ010000331.1:0-7908 GCA_030744725.1 Pirellulaceae bacterium | reverse complement strand
GCAGCGAGCCAGCCAGCGGAGACAAGCCAGCAGAGAACCAGAGATGTTCGGGAGATTCTCGTCGTATTCTGCATGGCGATTTCTTTGAAGGTTTTGATGGTCACTTTCATTCCTTCTTGGTCACTTCTGTGCGCGTATTTGATAGTAGTAGGCGCACTCCGTGTGCCGTAACCCTTCCAAACCCTTCCAAAACCACACGTCTTGAACCAGGAGCAGGCGGACGGCACACGGAGTTGCTACTTGGATTGCGGTCGTCTGTCCGCGGTAGGGGTTTCTCGCTGGAGTCACAGAGTCCAGGGCTCACGCATCGGTTGGGAACACATTTCGTTGGCCTTGTCGTCGCCAATAAACTCTTCTTTATCAGGGTTCCATCGCAGCATTTTGCCGAGTCGCATGGAAATGTTGCCCATGTGCAGTACCGTGGCGCAGCGGTGTCCGATCTCGGCAGGAAAATAGGGGACCTTGCGCGAGCGAAAACAGTCGAGAAAATTGCGATGTTCACCACCTGCGCAGGTGTAAAGATGGAGATCCTCCGGACCAATGATGCTATCCAGTATCTTCTGGGAACTGGCCTTTAGCGGCTTGCGCCACCCCTCATTCCCCACCCAGCCATCTGTACCTTCAAACCGTAAACTGGTTCCGCCCGATTCAATATGCAGATCGACGCCATTGGCGTATTTGTAGTGCAGTTTGTACTGCCTCGCGGTGTTGTAAAGGCTACTCTCGTCGGGAAACTCGCCCTCGCCCGTCACTTCGATCGGGCCCGTATGTTCCGTATCATTCGCCCACTGTGCCGTATCGACCTGATGCATCCCCCAGTCTGTAAACTTGCCACCAGAGTAATCGAAGATGTTGCGCCACTGCTGGTTGCCGCAACGGTTTGTCGCGTAAGGTGCCGCGGGCGCCGGACCCAGCCACATGTCGAAATCAAACCCGTCCGGTACAGGAGCATAGTTCGGTGGCTGTGGTTGAACCGTAGCTGCCGGCAAGGTGACATGAATCGACCGCAATCGGCCGATCCATCCATTGCGGACCAATTCGGCCATGCGGTGATAAACGGGAATGGAGCGATCTTCCGTGGATGTCTGAAAGACGGCGTTGTGCTTGGTCACAGTATCGCTGAGCACGCGACCCTGTTCGATCGTCAACGTCGGCTTCTCACAACAGACATCCTTGCCCGCGCGCAGCGCCGCCAGCGCCATCGGTACGTGCCAATGGTCGGGCGTTGAGATCATGACGGCATCAATGTCATCACGGGCGATGATTTCGCGCCAGTCGGCGTAGCTGGCACAGTCCTGGTTGCCATAGGCGCTGTTGACCACCTTGACGGCGTTTTCTCGACGCGACTTCATCACGTCGCAGACGGCGACTGCTTGAGCATCGTCGAATTTGAGAAAGCCTTTCAGATTCCAACCTATCCCATGCAACCCCATCCCGATGAAACCTAGCGTCACGCGGCGGCTGGGCGGATTGGCGCCAAACACGCTGGCTGGCACGATCGTCGGTGCGAATGCAGCGGCAGCGGCGCCTTTAAGAACGCTACGTCGCGAATGTCGAGTTGCTCTGCTACTCATCGTATTCCTCCGAAGGATGGAGACTTTCATTGTCAGGATTTGCACATCCTAAAGTATGCGACAACGTTTTCCCAATCTCAACTGCGTCCCGTCACGGTCAAAATATTAGAACGACGATCAAGTCCTTTGACAGATTAGTCTTTGGGCTGGTTGTTGACAGGCTTTCCCTACGTCGCCATGGTTGTCGCAGTCGAAGCCGCAGTCTAGTCTGATGATCCTGACGATTCCTCCTTGGCATATGGGAACGTATTCGCCATTATGACGGGATGATCGAAACGATTCCGACGTGATGGATGGCGATGAGACGAAACACGGCATCGATAGTGGACTCATCGACATGAACAAGCCCGAACTAGCCATCGTGATCATCATGCGTGTGATCGGCGTCAGTGGCCTGTTCGCCATTCCCGCGATCTTTCTTCCATACTCTTGGATGAATATCATCCACGAATCCATGGGGCTCGGTGTGTTGCCGGATGCGCCAATCGTCAGCTATCTCGCTCGATCCCTGTCCGCATTCTATGCCATCGTTTCCACAATCACGCTGTTCATTGCACTCGACATTTGGCGATACCGCTCCTTCGTCAAACTGTGGGCCATCATCGTCATCGCAACTGGCTTCGTTTTGTTAGGGATCGACGTGGCCGCGGGAATGCCGACGAGTTGGACCGTGGGAGAAGGCCCGCCGACGATTGCAATCGGACTCGTCGTTTTGCAGTTGCAGAAAAAGATCACTCCGCATTAAGGCTGCTTTCGAGAAACGTGATCAGATCGCGAAGCTCACGGTCGGTTAATGAATTGACGAGACCGGACGGCATGAAGGAAACCTGCGATTCGAGCATCGACTCGATGTCGTTGCGGTCAAACGTGCGATTCTGGCCGTTGGCGTCCCGCATGGCCTCCTTCGTCGATGACCGCAGCCGGATTCCGGTGAAGGTCCGGCCATCGTTGAGAACGATCGTTCTAGGCTGGTATTCCGGCGCCATCTCACGACTCGGTTCAAGGATCGACTGAAGTAGCCAGGTGCGGTCTTGACGATTGCCCAGGACGCTCAGGTCCGGGCCGACCACGTTGCCGCGACCGCTGTGCCGATGGCAGTTGGAACACAGTGCCAGCCGGGCATGATGAAAGATGCGGCGGCCGTTCTCCCGGTCCGCAGGAGCTGTGACCGCTGCGAGTGCCTGGAACCACGCCTGCGTATCGGTCAACGCGGGCCGGCCGGTGGTGAGCGTTTTCGGAGCCAGCACGGCCTGAAACAGATCCGCGGATTCGGGATACTGTCCGGCGAGTTCTTCCAGCAAGCGAACCTGCTTCGGCGAACGCTCGCCGGACCGTAGACAGCGCAAGGCTTCTTCACGTACGGCGCGTTGACTGTCCCCTGCAAGTTGCAGCAACAGCGCCGTATGCTGGTCCGCCACGGCAGCCAGCCCGACCACTGCTTCAGCACGCAACGCGGCGTTTCGCTCGCCATCGGCGGCGATCCCTGCCAGGAGATTCTGAGACACCGTCGGGTTGCCGGCCAACGTGCGGACCACCTCCAGCGAGAGCGTCTCATCGCTGACCGACAGACATTGCTGAAGAATCTTCAGCGTCAGGCCTTTGGGAAAGACTCGCAGCGGCGTGCCACCGTCTTTGGGTGCGGAACGCGACTGCGCCGGCAGCAGACGCAGGGCATAGGCCCGCAGTCGTGGCGCGCTGTCAGTGTCCTGCACACGGGCCAGAAGCATCTCGGGGTCGCGAACGCCCGCTTCGGGTTTTCCGTTGAGCGTGTTCCACGTCGCAATGGCAGCCTCGAATCGGTGGTAGTCGAGCTCGCTGCGGTATAACATCTCTTCGACTTGCGGCAGGAACGTTTTCAATCCCGCGTCTGCGATCCAACGCAGGGTCTCGAACTGCACGTCGGCATCTTCGTCAGACAGAAAAGCCCTGACCCAAGTTTCCGGCGAAGCGTTGGCCAACTTCAACGCCAGGACTGCCTGAACTCGATCCGGCGGAGACCAACGGGCAACGTCGTTGGGCGTCCATTTCGGCGCTTCCCGTGTCAGCGCCAGCAACGCCGCTCGGGCCAGAAACGGGTCTTCGTCTTTGGCCAGACGCAGCAGAGTCTTGCGATCCTGCACGGTCTTTCCACGGCGCACGCTCAGTGTGTTTGCTGTTGGCGGTTTTTCGGACGTTTGGCGACCAAAGGCAGATTGGGCGCCGAGACCATCCAACCAGTGGTTCCGCAGGTCGGCCGCCAATCGGGACTTGACCGTGGTCGGCTCCGGATCCAGCGTTCCCACCCAATTTGCTTTTTCCAAGTCGATCTCGAGCCTCCACAAACGCCCGAAACCGTGCGCCTCGTAACGGCCATCGACCCAGTCAGTGAGATACCAGGCACGTGTCCGCCGACTGGCGCCGCCGTCACTGGCAATGCAGCCGGGTCGGAAATAGCGTCCTCCCTGAAGCAGCGAGATCCGATCCGCTGCGTAGGTCGCACCGCTGCGGCGGAGCAGAAAGAAGTCGATCCGATGATCGCTCCAGGACGGCACCAGCAGTCCACGGCCCAGGGGCAATACACCGCAGGGCGCTTCCCCCGACGGATGAATCATCGGCAGAGTGCCGCGCAGTTCTCCATTCCAGGCGACGAACGGATGATGCGCTTCGGGGCCATACGTTCGCTGAAAGCCATAGTCGCCGCCCTCGACGACGTGCAGCAGTCGGCACGGCGGCCTTTCGCCAGGATCGTTCTCCGCGGCGAAGATCTCTCCGTCGGCGCGGACACAGATTCCGAAAGGATTCCAGAACCCACGGGCGATGCGTCGCAGATTCTTACCGTCGGCCGTGCAACGGAAGATGCCACCTTCGCCCGTCCCGTTGATCGCGGCGCCGTCGTTTCCCGTCAGCGTCCACGGCTTCGCGTAGTTTTGACCGAGACCGAACACCAGGTCTCCATCAGGATGCCATGCCAGTCCTTCGAGGCCGTTATGCGGATAGTCGGCCTCGGTCTTCAGGACCGCAATGTTCTCCTCGACATCGGCTTTCTCGTCGCCGTCGGTATCCTTGATCCGCAGGATCCGGCTCCGCTCGGCCAGATACACCCAGCCGTCCGGGCCGAGTTCCAAATCCATTGTGGCCTTGCTGGCGTTGTAGAAAACCTGCCGTTGTTCGAGCCGGCCATCTCCGTTCCGATCGGCGAAGATCAGGACCTCATCGTGCTTCGGGCCAACGTAGTCGTCCGGTCGAAAATGCGTGTGAGTGGCCACGGCCCAGACGCGGCCCTGATCGTCGACATCGATGCCGGTGGGCGTCGCCAGGCCGGGATGTTCGGCCACGAGTGTAAGCCGCACACCCGGCTGGAGTGTTTTCACTTGCGGTGCCCGCTCGGCAGCAGCGAGCCAGCCAGCGGAGACAAGCCAGCAGAGAACCAGAGATGTTCGGGAGATTCTCGTCGTATTCTGCATGGCATTGTCTTCAGAGGTTCTGGCGGTCACTTTCGCCTTATTCCTCGTTGCCAACGCGCTCGCTTCCACAAATGTGAGTCGAACGCTTGCATCGACAACGATCTTAGGCCTCTCCGTAAACGTCAGCCATTCCATTCGCCATCTTATGGCCGCTTGCAGATATTCCAGTTGTCAGGAACCGTTTGGCCACACCAGCGAGAAAATGAGTCTGCCGATGGCGAATTTGGAAAGTTCAAGTACTCGTCGCTAGACCAACAAGCGGGCTCACTTCTTCTCAGCGGACTTCAGCAGTGTCGGCTGAAACTTCTTCTTGGCTGACTTCTTCTTGGCTGACTTCGTCGCCTGCTGTTTCTTCTGTGCCGCCGTAAATTCCTCCACGGTCAGTTTCTTGTCGCCGTCTTTATCGATTCTCTTGAAGCGCTGTTCGGCTTGCTCGATTTCCTCTGGCTTTTCTCGCTTCCCTTTGTATTCATCGAACGTGATCTTGCCATCATCGTTCCGATCGATCAGCTTAAAGCGAGCCTCTGGTGGCTTGTTCGTGAACTCCTTCAACGACGTTTTCAGATTCTTGTCTGCGTCGATCAGCTTGAAGATCTGCTCGGCTCTTTCAATGGCTTTCGGTCTTTTCCTCTGCCCCTTGTACTCGTCGAAGGTCAGAAAGCCGTCTTCGTCCTTGTCCAAGGTCTTAAACGTCTTTTCCATTGCTTGAACCCACTTGCTCTTGGCGGGCTTCTTCTTCACCGCCGCATCATCGGCAGCAACGGCAGCAACGGACGTTTCCACGATCACAACACACGCAATCAACACGGTCAGTACAACAGAGCTCTTTCTCATGGCAGTTTTCTCTCAATCACATTCGCAGTTTCACGGGCTGTTGCGGGTCCATCCATCTTACACGGAACGCCTTGATGTTGGCCTTTGACGGTAATACTATTCTACCGATTCGCGACTAGGCTTGATAGACGCAGGGCAGGGGGGCCAGTCAGCGATTCGATGATGCGCGCCGGGAGACTTGCATGAAAGCCGAGGCACAACAGTCTTCTGATCAACGAACTCTTTTCTCGGGTGAAGACCGCTTCAGAACGGAGAACTGGGCCACGGCAATCAAGAGGATCTTTGTGATGATGGCACAGCACACTGTTGAGTCTCCTCGACATGCAAATCGGTGGATGCGTAGCAGACATTTCACAACCGCATTCTATCGAACGCGAGTCAGCCTCGATAGAATTGGATCTGTCGGTGGTCACTGTTCTTCCACCGGAGGCAGCGCCATGCTTTGGAGCAAACACAAGCGAGTCCTGATCATCCTTGTCGCCGTGAGTCTCATTGATGGCTCCGCAAAGGCAACCGATGTAACCGTCGAAGATGGCATCAGCTACCGGCTAATGATGTTCGATGAACAAGAGAATCCGAAGAGTTCAACGGAGTGATTTGAACGCCCAAGACCATCGCCGATATCCAAATCCTGCAGGACACGATCACGGGAGCGCACACGATGAGACAAATCACGGCAATCATACTGGCTTTGGCTGTCGCACTTGGCAATTCGACCTTCGCACAAGACAATGCCAGGCAGAACAAACAACGCCAACGTCCCGCTCAGTTACAGCAGTTCTTCACGCTTAGGGGGATTGAATTCTCAAGAGAGCAGCAGGCGAAAGTCGATGAACTGCGCAAGAATTTCCTGCCAAAGCTGACCGAGAACCAAAGACAGTGGAACGCAGTGATCACGGATGAACAGCAACGATCCCGCAGCGAAGCGTTGCGCAAGGCACGAGACGACGGTAGGGAAGGGCAGGAATTGCGGGATGTGGTCAATGCGGCGGTGAAATGGACGGACGAGCAATTGAAGAGACGGGCCACACTCCAAAAAGAACGAAACGAGATCGTAGCCAAGATTCGCTTTGAATTAACGGCTCTCCTCACCAACGAACAGCGCGCAAGGACACGGCAGCGAGAACGGGTTCAGAATCAGATTCCGCCGACCCACGCAGATGTCAAATACGGGCCGCATAAGCGAAATGTGATGGACGTTTGGCTTGCGAAAGCGGGCAAGCCGAGGCCGGTGTTGGTATCGATTCATGGCGGCGGCTTTCGTGGTGGCAACAAGAGCGTCAGCGGTGGCATATTAAAGGCGTGTCTTGATTCCGGCATTTCTGTCGTGGCAACCACCTATCGCCTTTCCGATGAAGCCATCGCTCCGGCCCAATTCCTTGATTCCGCACGAGCGATTCAGTTCATTCGATACAAGGCAAAAGAATGGAACCTCGACCCGACTAGGCTTGCGGCCACGGGTGGTTCAGCCGGTGCCGGTATTTCCTTGTGGTTGGGATTCCACGAAGATCTGGCCGATCCTAATCACGAAGATCCCCTATTGCGGCAATCTACTCGCCTGACCTGCATGGCCGTTTACAACGGGCAAACGTCGTATGATCCCCGCTTCATCCGCGACCTGTTCCCCGGCACGACGACATACAAAGAGTCGGCATTGGCTCAGTTGTTTGGCGTCGATCTGAGAAAGCTGGACGATCTCCCACAGGAGAAATACCGGCTGTTCGAGGAAGTTTCGGCATTGCCACATCTGACGAAGGATGACGCACCTGCGGCGCTCTTCTATGCGAGCAAACTGGATACGCCGATCACGAGCCAAGGAATCGGCATCCACCATCCACGATTCGGCATGGCCCTTAAGGAAAAGATGGACGAACTCGATATCGAGTGTGACGTCCACACTGGCATTCCCCGTAACAACGAATGGACGAGGCTCACAGTAGCCTTCGTGAAGAAGCATCTCGGCGTCGAGTGAGTTGTGCTGTAACCGTTCACGGAGTTACGTTCAATAGGCTTGGGGCCGGTTGATTTTGCCGTTTGGCCCTGATGGATTTGTGAAG
>JASLPZ010000330.1:0-7911 GCA_030744725.1 Pirellulaceae bacterium | reverse complement strand
GATAGTCGCCTTTCGCTCCGCGAAAGGAACGTGCTTTCGCGGAGCGAAAGACGACAATAAAAGATCGAACACTGCTAGGGACGCTCTGTGCCGCTGGCTCTTTGCGACAGCGGCATAAAACCGATCGACGTTTCCATCCACGTGCCGCAGCTGCATCCGCCGCCCCCTTCTGGCGACAACAGCATGCCGCCCGCCGGAATGGTGCTCAACCAGCAATCCGGCCTGAGCCGTGGCCAGTTGGTCGCTTTGCCGTTCTCACCGTCCCACATGGTGACGGTGCTCGAGCGAAAAAACAGCGCATCGGCTGTGCACGCGTATGTGCCACAACCTCCGCCCGGTAACTGGTGAGGAAGCAACACACCGTCGGCCAACTTCATGGCCTGCGGGCGAACGTAGAGCCGATCACCGACGATGGCCGGACGCGAGAGCGCTTTACCGTGGTCGCCTTTATTTCCTAGCCAACGAAAACTGCGGTTCCATAACTTCTTGCCCTGTTCAGCTGAAAACGTGTTCACGTGAAATTGATTGTCGTTGGACGAAACCGTTACCAGACGGTCCTGGCCATGCGCCATGTAAAAAGCGACCGTTCCAGGGGATACGCTCAACGGCTGTTCCCAGGCGATCGAACCATCCTCAATTTTCACGGCCACCAGGTACTGGTCTTGCCAAAACTCGGGACCGACACGTCTTGCTGGCGATTGCTTGACGGCATCATTGCGAGATTCGACGAAGTACACATGGTCACCAGAAATCGTGATCGACGCGTTCATGATCACGCCGCCAGCGTAGGTCCATAGCAGTTTCCCACTGGTCGAATGCGTGGCAAACAGATTGTCACTGCAGACTTTGTGTGTCACTTCGCCGTCGCGTGCGTCGTACCAGCCGGCCTTGCCCCAAAAGTCCGTCCACGAAGTTCCTTGCTTGACCGCGGTGCCAACGAGCTTGTCGCCGTGCCGCGCGATATAGCCCCAGTCGGCTTTCCAGTCATGGTCGGCGATCGGATTCACGTTGTGGATTTTGACCAAGCGCCCGTCGGCATTGGCGACCTGCCAGCACTCGTCACGGACCGCCACATAGAGAAACTCCCGGTCGGCGCACCAGTTGCCGCAATCTCGCGGCACGTTGTAGCGCTCGAAATGGGGAATTTCCAAGGACCATAAAGGACTTCCGTTGTAAGAGTCGAGCGCCACGATCCGATGCTGTCCCTGCAAGAACAATCGGCCCGCCACCGCCAACGGCGAGGGCTTCCGGCCGCTGCGATCCGACTGGTAACGCGGTCCTGGCCGACCGATCCATTGCACGGCAAGGTCTTTGGTGTTCTTGGCTCCGGAGAGTTGTTCGCCACCGAATGCCGAATTGTCGGCATGTCCGTACAAGTGTGTCCAGTCACCGGCACCTCCCAACGGCCCACGGACCAGCTTCCACCACACGCGCTCATCGGCACCGCCGTGTTGTTCATCACGATCGCGGATGAACTGCGACGGAACCTCCATGTCGTCGCCGTGCTTGTTGGTCGCCAACAGTGCGATTCCCCCGTCTGGCCGGAGCAGCCGCAACATTTCGGCGGACGTCCCGGGCACCAGGCCCGTTTCCAGCATCGTTTGAGACACGATCAGATTCGCAAAATGTCCCGGCAGCGGGAACGCTGTCAAGTCACTAACATGCTCGACAGTGACGCGGGAACCGTAACAGCCGTGCCGATGGAGCATGGAGCGCGCTGCGCGCACTTGTACCGCATCAGTCTCGACGCCGACCACGCGCAAGTCGCTTTGACGCGCTAATTCGTATGCCAAACGGCCGTTGCCCACCCCAACGACCAAGCAGATTCCTTGGCGGACTTGTGAGCGATTGAGGATGGAACGAGCGACATCGCTGAAATGCTCGTCGTCAGAATCTGTTGTTGGCAGCACTTTGGCCGGTCGGTAGTTGAAGAACGTGTCGCACTGATAGATTGGCGTTGTCAGTTCATCTCCGTCACGGGTCACCTGAATCGAGTAGCCGTAAGTCCGGCGACGGCGCAGGTCGGTCAGCCGAACTTGATGCTCTGTACTGGTTGTCGATATGTGTTGTCGTTCGGTCTTCCCATCCCTAAGCAGCGTCAGACGTGTCGACACGGGCTGTTCGGTCCGCCAACGTACGATTGCTTCACTGGGCGAAACGAACTGAAGCCATGGCCCTGAAGCAACACGGAACGTCGATGGCGCGGCTTGTGCCGGCTGTGTAAACGGTGGCTTATCACTGACGTGTTGCTTGATGTCTGCGGCGGCTAGCGCCGTCCGATACAGCCGCACTTCGTGCAAACAACCTCGCATCCGAAAGTACTCGTCTTGATCGTGGTACGCGCCGATTTCGAAGAACGCACGGGGCGGGTAGTGGATTGCGCCTTGCTGTTGGTCCGTCTGATTTGCCAGCTGACCGTTAACGTAAAGCGATGTCATTTCGCCATCGTACACACCGGCGACGTGATGCCATTGGCCCAAAGCAAACGACTCCTTGGCCGTCAGATAACTCAGACGGCCTGTACCCTCTTGCCCCGCCATGGCAAAGCAGAACTTTGCGTCGCGATAGCCCAGCAGCCAACCGCGTTCGAACGAGCCGTTGTCTTGGACGGCACCGACGATTCCGCCCCACTGTTGCGGGCGATCGACGCGAACCCAAGCCTCCACGGTAATGTCTTGTTGCGGGAGGGCCGCTTGTCTGTGGTCCTCGGCTAAGACCACGCTCTGCGCGACACCATCCAGTGTCAGGCCTTCGTTACGGGCGATGCGCTCCATCTTCGGCCGTGCGGCCAAGGTACCGTTGAGCGGGCCATTTTGCGCAAACACAGTATCGCCACGGATGGACGGGCGCTGAAACACCCAGCGGCCGACAAGATCGTCATCGTCAATCGGTTCAATCGCGACGAGCGGTTCTGGCGGAGAGGTGGGCGGAGCGCTCGAACTCGCCTCAGACGCCGTCGAGCCAGCCGCAAACGCCTCTATGGTGCCGGCGTCCGTACTGACCAACAGTTGACCGCCCGCCACTGCCAAACCGTGTGCTCGGCCTGCGACCGAATGACGCCAAATCTCTTGCCCCGTCTCGGCATCGACTGCCGCGACGTTGCCATCACCGCCCAAGAAAACGGTCTTGTCTGCAACGATCAGTGCGTGCGATTCTCGGCTTGGCACAGTCCACAGCGTCTCTTGTTTGACCAGGTCGGCGGCAATCAGCTCGTCGTCCGTCAGCATGAACGATCGATTGCCCGCAACCGCCATCGCGTTGCCGCGACCGTGCGACGCAATCATCTCGCGAGTTTGCGGATTGCTGCTGTTGATGCCGCCACGACGACTGTCCGCGGCCGGGCCATGAAACACCTTGGAATCCAAAGCGACAACGACCAGCGACCCGCCACTGCTCTTTTTCAATGGGCCTTGGTCTTGACCGTCAGACCGCCGAAACGTCCGTGGCGCGACGCGACCTTGCGGTAGCACAAGCAATTCTCTGGTTGCAGCTGGTGGCCCCTCAAGCGTCAGGCCGTGCAGCTTCTTCACGTAGCAAGCATCAGTATCCGGCTTTCCGGTGTTCGCGTTGACGGCGCACAAGTAAGCATCCTTCCAGGGCAGCAAGGCACACCCAAAATACGCAATGCCCCGGTCGACCAACACGCCGGTTCGGCAAGGATGCAACGGGATCAGCCGGCCGTCGTTCAGAATCCGGTGATCCGTGTCCGTGGGCCGGAATTTCCAGACCAATTCACCGTTGTCTGTGCGAAGACAGTAGGCATGGCCATCATCGGAACCGAAGTACAGCTTGTCGTCAACGACGCTGGGAGCGACGCGAATTGGTCCGTCACAAGTGAACGTCCAACGCGCGACACCGCTGGAGGCGTCGAGACAATAAAGTGAATCGTCCACGGACGATCCGAAGAAAACCGCATCCCCAACAGCGACTGGGTGAAATACCAAATCGTAGGCTCGCATCGACGGCAGGTTGCGAAGATTGGCATACGCGTCCCACTTTGCCGGCCCCGGCCACGCCGGCTGCGGCGGGTGATGCGATCGCCAGGTCCACACGCGAATTAGTCTTGCTGCCTCCAAATGTTCAGTTGTATAGCCGCTGCGTCGCACATCGTGTTGGTAGGTCGGCCAGTCCGCCGCACAAAGCGGTCGCAAATTGATCAAGCCGTCAATCAGCAAGAACACCATCGTCAAGCAGAATGTTGTCACTTGACGGTTAACGCATGGCAAATTGTTCATCCAACACCGCCTGGAGAATGTGCAACCGATTGGTAAGACGCATGGTTCGCACAGTATACTCAATCCTCCATACGAATGCTGAAACAACTTCACCAATACGAAGCAAGGAAAGAGCCATGGCAAACCAAGATGGGAAAGGCACACCTTGTCTTGCGACATTGTTGGAACTTTGCTTCGCTTGTTCGCGACCGATCAATGCTACCAATGAGAATCGTACGACGATCAACTGGCTGTTAGTTACCGAGGATCCCATGAGCCTGTTGTTGCGGTGTCTGGCGATGGTCATGCTACCTTTCTTGCTATCGGCGGCCACACTTGACGCCGCCGATCGACCCAACATCGTGTGGGTTAGCTGTGAAGACATTAGCGCGCACCTGGGATGTTACGGCGACCCACACGCGACGACGCCAAACATCGATCGCCTATCTGCCGAAGGCGTCCGATACACGCACGCCTTTGCTACGGCTGGCGTCTGTGCGCCCTGCCGGTCGACAATTATCACGGGCATGTATCAAACCACGATCGGGACGCAGCACATGCGAGCCTCGGCCACGCTCCCTGATACCATCCTGCCGTTCACCATTGCTCTGAGAAAGGCCGGTTATTTCTGCACGAATAATTCGAAGACGGACTACCAATTCAAGGCACCGAAGAATACCTGGGACGTGTCCAGCGGCAAGGCGCACTGGCGCAATCGAGCGGGCCCCAACCAGCCGTTCTTCAGCGTGTTCAATTTCACCGAATGTCACGAATCAGGCATCGCAAACAAAAGCAAGTACGAACGTGTAACCATTGGGATCGAAAAGCACGACCCGAAGTTGTTGACCACGCTGCCACCGTATTATCCCGATACGCCTGAAGTTCGCACCGATTGGAGTTGGTATTACGACGTTGTCACGGCCATGGACCGCCGCGTCGGCGAGATCGTCTCGCAGCTGAAAGAAGACGATCTGTATGAAGACACGATCATCATCTACTGGTCGGACCATGGCGTCGGTCTGCCGCGGGCCAAACGCTGGCTCTACGATTCCGGCATGCACGTCCCGATGATTGTCCGTGTCCCGGAAAAATGGAAGCAATTGGCACCCGGCAGACCAGGAACGACAACCGACCGGCTGGTGTCACTGATGGACTTGGGACCTAGTATGTTGAGTCTGACGGGACTCACGCTGCCGGATCACGTGCAGGGGCAACCATTTCTGGGGACGAATCAGCCGGCAGCGCGTCGGTACGTCTACGGCGCGCGCGATCGCATGGACGAACGTTACGACATCATTCGTGCAGTTCGCGATCAACGGTTCAAATACATACGCAACTACGAACCGTTCAAGACCTACTATCAGTACATGAACACGCCTGAAAGGGGGCGTTTGATGCGAGAGATTCGCCGCGTGGCGGCGATGGATAAAATGCCGCCCGCCGCCGCCCTCTTCATGGCTCCACGCAAGCCAGTCGAAGAGCTCTATGACCTGAACTCTGATCCGCACGAGATCAACAACCTGGCCGCGGATCCCGCCTACACGGCTGAACTCGAGCGATTGCGGGCCGCGCACATGGAGTGGGTCTTGGAAACCAGGGATCTTGGCCTGATTCCCGAGCCGGAGATCGCAATTCGCGAAAAACGTTTTGGCAATCGTTACGCAATCCTGCGACAGCCCGGAGCGGAAGAGTTGGTCAAACGCATTCACGACGCGGCCGCAATGTCGCTCGCCGGCGCCAGTGAAATCAGGGCGATGCTTGCCGCGACCCACGACGAAGATGCCGCAGTTCGCTACTGGGGCGCCATCGGATTGGGAAATGTCGTCGAGGCCGCCAGCACTGCGCCGAGAATGCACGAGCTGCTCGAGGACTCGTCCGCCGCCGTCCGAACTGCGGCCGCTAGAGCACTTTGTCGCTGGAAGCAACCCGAGTCTGCACTACCGGTGCTGGTGGACGTCTTACAGAATGGTGCCCAGTGGGAACGGTTGCAGGCCATCATTACGCTTGATGAGATCGACGAAATGGCACGCCCCGTCATCAACGAAATGAAATCGGCACTCGAGTACCGGGCCAACATGGTGGCCAAGGGGAAATACACGGTGCGAGTTGCAAACCGCGCTTTGAATGAGTTGCTGGGAACGAATCGCGTCGTCCCATAAAGTCAACTACTGAGGAACGCAACATGACTGGCCGACACCAACATCGTTCAACACAAATCTCCTGTAACAACAAGGCGTTGGCGGTCGCCGCACATATGACACACCCCAATTGGAAGCCGCGCGGCACCACGGAAAAACAACAGCCAGCACCCGGCGATGGCAAACCACGATTCTAGAGAATACGCACCTTCGTCATGCCGAACATCAAGACCAAGACGACCTATTTGGAGATGCGTTCGCCTCCGGCCTCACGAATCGAACCGCCTTGTGAAGGCATCGAAATCGTTTGGGCGAAATCGCCCAGCAGGGTCGACTATCTGGCTTGGTACAAGGCGGTCGGTGAAGCATGGCTGTGGACGGATCGGCTGCAGATGGAGCCCGCGCGTCTTCAAGCTCTGTTGGATGATCCGGGGGTTGTTGTGCATCTGTTGCTTGTCGATCGACATCCGGCAGGCTTTGTGGAGATCGATGGACGTGAAAGTGATGAGATCGAAATCAAGTACTTCGGACTTTTCCCCACGTTCATCGGACGCGGGCTTGGTAAGTATTTTTTAAACGCGATTGCTCACCAAGTCTGGCAGCATGGGCCCAAACGATTGTGGCTGCACACCTGCGATCTCGACCACACCGCTGCCCTGCCGAATTACCTCAAGGCCGGATTCGAGATCTTTGATGAGAAGTTTGTTGACAAAGTCATCCCGTAAGTGGGCGATACATCCTAACATGGTGCACAGAATCGTCAGATCCTCAGAGTCTTTCTTGGTCACTTTTGCGAGCTGTGTGCGCGATTGAAAGTAGCAAGCACGCTTCGTGTGCGTAGTGAAGGACGGCATACGGTGTGTGCCTGCTACTTTGGTTGCGGCCGTCGGGGCGCGATAGGAGAACGAATTTGAAGTATCTCGAAGTCGACAGTTGTCTGGTGTTTTATCTGCTCGCGAGCTCATTGGTCTGGTGTGCGGGTACAGTGGTCGTGTCTGGCGACGATGAGAGAACGGAAATGGGATCGCCTGTTCTCGTCGAAGCGAAGCGGATTTGGGACAAGGCACCGCACAACGCCTTCACTGACCTGCTGCGATTCCAAGATCGATGGTACTGCGTGTTTCGCGAAGGCACCGCACACGTGTCGCCCGACGGTGCCCTCCGCGTGATTACATCTGCGGATGGACGACAATGGAAATCGACGGCCCTGGTCACTTCATCGACCTACGATCTCCGCGACGCCAAACTCGCCGTGACACCAGACGGCCGCCTGATGCTCAACGGCGCAGGCATGATTGCCGACGCCAAAGTACGTTATCAATCAATGTGTTGGTTTTCCACCGATGCCGGCTGCACCTGGGACGATGGGCGGAAGATTGGCGATCCCGGGTTTTGGCTGTGGCGTACCCAATGGTACGACGACGTCGCGTACACGATGGGCTACAACACGCAACGCGATCGTACGAAACGAACGTTAAGACTTTAGGCAACTCCCGATTAATAACATACCGTTGCTTGGTGTTTTCGATTACCCTCCCGAGACGTAGTGTGTGTTGATT